>JAYVCI010000115.1:0-8037 GCA_043750035.1 Chitinophagaceae bacterium | reverse complement strand
GTTAATTGTACTAAACCAGTAAAAAAGAGCTTCTCCTTGTGCAACAAATTTTAATCGCTTATTTAGGAAGTTATATTCAGGCTTCGCTATCATATAACTATCCAAAGAAATTGTAGGATTAAATTTTTGTAATTCTCCTTCATAATTAGAAAGAATTGCTGCTGCTAAGTATGCCGCTTTTGCACTTGCTACTTGAGCTTCCAATATCCCAAATTTCCCCTCGTATACGAAGTGTCCGAATTGATTTATTCCAGTATTTATCTCAGCAAATTTTGCTTTATCCTCATCTGTGGTCAACACATCTTTTTTAGCTATCAAAATAGCTGTATCAATTGTGTCTCTTAAAATTTCTTGAATTGAATTGATATTTCTTTCAGGTCTGTATTCTATTTCTTGTTTTGCAGAGTCATAAAATGATTTTTTGAATATTTCTAAATCCGTAAGCAAGTCAAATAAGCAACCAATATCAAATAGCTGCTTCATAATTTCTTTTTCCTTTTCTACTCCGTAAGGAACACCTGTTGTGTTTGGTGCAAAAGCAGTTAGTTTATCACCTGTTATAGAATTTATATCGGGAGTTATAACAATTAAAGGCTTGCCATTTTGAATTAACCATTCCGTTTCAATCGGTCTATCAACCAAAGTAGGGTAGTGGTTCTCAGCAAAAAGTACATCTAATAAAATCTCTCTTTCAGGATTAGAAATCACCTCTCCTTGCAAATTCTTGTTTTTAAAATTTGATATAAAAATGAACTTATAATGTGCTTTAGGGACACCTTCTTTATAACTTCTTCTTTCATCTAATTCCATCCGTATAAATGTACTTGTTTCTACAATTTTTACTAAGTAGCTTTCCAATACATCTCTTTCAATTTTTGGGCTAATTATGATATCAATATCTACTGAAAACCTTCTTGGTTTTTCCAATAGTAATACTAAGCTTGTTCCACCTTTGAATATAAAATCTATACCTGTTAATTTTAGCTGTTCCAATAAATACAAAGCATAAATCATGCTTTCCATAATATTGCGGTCTTCGCCGTATTTATTTCTTTTTTCGGCTAACCATTCCTTAGATAGTGATTTAATATCAATCATTCAATATGCTTTTAGGGATGTCCGTTTTGTCCAATAAAAATTCCTCTATGTCAACTTCTTTTCTTCTTCTTTTAGCATAACCCAAAAGTTTTGTGAAGTCAACTGAATAACGATTGTAAGCATTATTGATGATATGTATTAATTCACTACCTTGAAAAGCACTATATAGTTTTTTATCGCAATATAAGTCAACTATCATTTTTTCAATAGTGTTGGTGGCAATCTTTTTTACTTTTTGTGTGGGTGCTTTTGAAATTAGAGATTCCACAATTATTGCGGTATCAGTTTCATAAATGTATCGTTCTATTTCTTTTTCTTCAGGTTTAATATAAACATTGCGAAAGTTTTGCTCCATTAAGAAATCATATACTGGTTCAATAGCATTTTTTTCAACTTGTAAAATCGTTATAAATCTACTTGGAATATGGAGCATAAATTCATTAACCATTTTTGTTGACCAAATACATTGCTTTAGGTCGGGGAATTGTTTTTCAATTTTTGTATAGATTTTCTTTTCAGTTTCTCCAATTTCAGGTTTAAAAATAGGTTTGTATGTTAATGTGAAAAGTCCTCTTGAAATGGTTGCAATTATTTTTTTATTTTTTAGATGATAAATCCTCCATCTAAAAGTAGTTTCTTTCAAATCAGTTTCATACTGTCGATAAAAGTCAAAGAGTTCTTCTCTGGAAAAGGATTCTCTATTCCTGAATTGTCTTTTTAGTTGCTCTATAATGAAGTCTGTAGCCAATTTCTTACTTTATTTTGCAAATATAGTCAGAATCAAACAAAAGACAGCAAATGGCAAAAAGTGGAAAATGTTTGAAATCAAACAAAAGACACTAAATGGCGTTTGCTGTCTTTTGTTTGATTTTGTTAAAGTCACTAAGAAGTTAATAATAGTAATACTTTGGGCAGGAAAGGTGAAAAACAAAAATGGCTGATTGGTTTATTCTACATCGTCATAAAAAAATGACAAAGCATTTTATTCTTCTAATGCATAATTTGGGATTATATTTGCCAACTCTTGTAAAAAATTCATAAAATGAAAATAATAATAACATTAATGTCTGTATTTATTGTGCAGTTTGCTTTTTCGCAAACTATTTTAGATACTATTTTTACAAATAACGGAAGTTTGGCAGTAACTATCAAAGAAGTTACACCGGATGCTGTCAAGTTTAGTTATCCAAATGAAGACTTAATTAATTCTATATATAAGAATACAATCTTTAAAATTAAGTATAAATCTGGAAGGGTTGAGGAATTCAATGAGCAATCATCATTTAAAGAAGTAAAAGGAGGTGATGATTGGGAAAAAGTTTCAATTACACGAATTGAGAATGAGCTAAAGGGTTTGTTCAAATTGGAAGAAGTTACTTCAAAAGCTACAGGAGCAACCGTTTTTTCGAATGTTAATCAAGTAAAGGATAGAGCGTTTAAGAAATTAAAAATAGAAGCAGCGATGCTCGGAGCAAATATTATATATATCATAGAGCAACAAACCAATGGTGTGGAACATCACTATGGTGGTTCAAATCCAGCTCGAACAAATTTGAGTGGAGTTGCATACTCTAATAAAAGACCTAATTTTACTGAGTTTGATAGCATTGTTAAATCAAAAAAGGAATTTAAGTATTTAGAAAAACAGAGTTTTGGAAACAACTCGACGGAAATTGATAAAAACACGGATTTATCTCAAGCAACTGTGAAAATTGTAGATATAAAAAATGAAAATGGTTTTATCATCTTGAAAACAAATATTGCAGATGAAGAAGCGGAAACTGAATATAGAGTAACCTATTTTGATGATCAAAAGATAATTCTGATGTACAGAAGTAAAAAGAGAATATATAACTTTATTCTGAGTAGATAATTTTTACTTCCCGATGCAAAAACGGGAGAATATAGAACCAAGCAATTCTTCGCTAGTTATCATACCCGTAATATTCCCCAAATGCTGTATAGCTTCCCTAATATCAAATGCCACCAACTCACCACTGATATTATTTTGAAAACCGGCTTTCACAGTTTGTAAACATTGTATAGTTTCTTGCAGACTGGTTACATGGCGGGCATTGGTGAGTACTACATCATTTTCGTTGGGCTTGTGGGGTAGGGCAGCGGCTAGGGCTGTTTTGAGTTGGGGTATGCCTTCGCCTGTTTTGCTGCTGATGGGTATTATATTGTTATAGTTTTTGAAAGCAGATAATTTACTTTCTATATCATTACAAGTATCACATTTATTTGCCAACCATATTATATATTTATTTTCTAATAATAAATGTGATGTTTCTTTTTCTAAGAGTTCTGGTGTGGTATCATTGATATCAAAAACATATAATACAACTGTTGCTTCGCTGATTTTTTCAATGGTACGTTCTATACCCATTCCTTCAATAGCCTCTGCATGTTGGCGTATGCCGGCAGTATCTATCAGGCGAAAATTAATTCCTTCTATGATAATGTTTTCTTCTATCGTATCTCGTGTGGTGCCTGCAATATCGCTTACGAGGGCACGGTCTTCGTTCAATAATACATTAAGCAGTGTTGATTTACCTGCATTGGGCTTACCAGCTATTACGGTCGGGATCCCGTTTTTAATGGCATTACCATAATGAAAAGTATCTATCAGGTTATCCGATTTGGTGATAATTTCATCAATCAATTTATATAAATGCTCACGGTTGGCAAATTCTACATCTTCTTCGGCAAAGTCCAGTTCTAGCTCTATAAGGGCAGCAAAATCTATGAGCTTCTCACGCAAAACTCCAATCTCCTTCGATACACCCCCACGCATCTGCCCCAATGCAGCCTTGTGTGCTTTTTCATTTTCGCCTGCTATTAAATCCGCTACTGCTTCTGCTCTGCTCAAATCTAATTTTCCATTGGTGAAGGCACGCAAAGTAAATTCACCCGGCTGTGCCAAACGGCAGCCATGCTTTACAAACTGCTGCAATAATAATTGCTGAATATATATAGAACCGTGGCAGGAAATTTCTACCACATCTTCACCTGTATAACTTGCGGGAGTTCGGAACAAGGTAATCACTACTTCATCTAATATTTCGTCGGTTTCTGGGTTGGTAAGGCTGGCAAAATGTGCGGAGTAACCAGGTTTATCAGTAATGTTTTTGTTTTTGATAAACTTTTGAATAGTGCCAATGGCATCCTTGCCCGAAAGTCGCAACACCGCTATGGCTCCCATTCCTGGGGGGGTGGCCACTGCACAAATAGTATCATTATGGTTGTAAAAAAATTGCATATAACTAGCTGCAAATTTAAACTTTAATATTTCTAAATGCGTATCAGTTAAAAACATTTATTTTTGCACCCATGAAATTGATAAAATATATATTTGTTTTCTCCGTATTATTATATAGCTCCAAATCTTTTGCTTCCAATATATTATTGATAATAGATAATGAATGGGAATGGATAAACAGGGTAAACTATCTGGCTAAAAAAGATACAAGCGAAGCATATACCAAAAGGCAAATGCAGCAGGTATTTTATACTACTTTGCAAGCTCAATTAATTGCCCAAGGCCACACAGTTACCGTGGTTCCACTCGCAGCTCTGCAAAGTCAAACAACAGGTGAAAGTATATTGGTGAAATCAAGATTTTACCCCAAGCCTAAGTATAAAAACTGGAGAGATAAACTTACTTCTATACCGCCAAAATATACAAGTTTAAATTTCAGCATACCCGAGTTACAACCCTACCTCACAGCTCAATTAATGCAGTACGATTATATTATATCATTGAACAAGGTTAGTTTTTCGCATAATTTTTGGAAGGCATTTTTTAATAGGGGCAAACGGCAGATTAATATGCACTACAATATCATTGACCAGGACAAGAAAATACGGGTGGGCAAAGTTTGCCAAATGCACCTGATTCTAAAAAAATCTGCCTTGCCCAAAGCTCTTACAATCATGATAAATGCACCTGCCAAGCATCTAGCAATTGCCTTTCAGCCTTTTATAGAAAAAAAATAATTTGGTTTTTCAAACTTTTTGAGCAAATATTGCAATATCAAATAAATAAAATTATGTCACTACTAGGCAACAAAAATACAAAATCACCTGAGTTCAACCCCAATTTGTTGAACCTTATAAACAGCGGCACCGAAGTTATTGGCGATATCATATCCAATGGCGACGTTAGGATTGACGGCATTCTTCGTGGAACAGTTAATACCAAAGCAAAGTTGGTAATTGGCCAAACAGGTATTATAGAAGGCGATGTGAAAGCCCAAAATTCTGATATTTCGGGTCAGGTAAAAGGGAATATCACCGTTGATGAGTTATTGGTACTAAAAAGCAATGGCAAAATAACTGGCGACATCACTACTAAGAAGATTATTGTTGAAACAGGCGGTGAGTTCAATGGCAAGTGCCAAATGCAAAGCGGTGGAATTAAAAACGCTGCTCCTGCATCCACTCCGCAACAAAAGGCATAAGATTCACTATTTCTTGAGACCCCTTTTGGGTAATATTATATATTTTGCCCGACGATAAAAAAATAAACGGCTATGTAAAGTATTCTACTTTGGCTATACAATTGGTAGCTATAGTAGTTGGGCTTACTTTCTTGGGACATTTTATTGATGATAAATTAGAGAATAATAATTTCCCTTTGTTCACGGTAATCCTGGCACTTTTTTCAGTATTTGCAGTTTTGTATTATATGATTAAGAGTATCAAGTAGAAAGTATCAGGTATCAAGTACTTGCTACCCGCTGAAGTGTCGAGTAGTTAGCCCGCCGCGGCGGGAGGGGAGGTATCAGGTAGAATGATACATTCCGTAGAATTGCGGAACAAAAGACGGTTGAGTGGATGCTTACAGTGTGGATCTCACTTCCAGCTTTCTTTTATTTGGTTGATAAACCTAATTATTATTGAAGTATATAATTAATTGGATAGTATATATGAAATGTGAAACAAAAATTAGGTTTTGACCAGACAGCAAACCCCATGGACAAATTGTATATTTTAAAACTCATTTATTATTAATCAAAAAAACGTTAAACAAACAATCAAAAAAATAAAATCAAAATGAACAAAATATTCATATCAATAATTGTATTTAGGTTTGTAACTATCAATAGTTTTGCAGCGGTGTGGCATGTGGGTTCAGCACAAACATATACCCTCCCAAGCCAGGTAAAAACATTGGTGCAGGATGGAGATACCATTTATATTGATGCCGGTATTTATGCAAATGATGCCACCAAATGGACCAAAAAAGATTTAAAATTTATCGGTCTCGGTACCGGAGTTAACCGCACCGTGTTGCAATACTCAGGCGATATTGCGAATGGTAAAGGAATATTTGTTTTTGAATCTCCGGGCAACAGCGACAATCCTTATCTCGAAAATATTGTGTTCGATGGTGCACAGGTTTCTGATGCCAACGGGGGCAATGGAGCAGGTATTCGTTTCCAGGCAAATAATATTACAGTGAATAACTGCAAGTTCACAAATTGCCAGAACGGAATACTCGAAGGCAACGCAAGCGTAAGCACCAGCAATGTAACTATCCTCAATTCCGAATTTGAGAACAATGGCTATCAGCAGCAGAACAACAGCACCTTTTCGGGCTACGAGCACAATATATATATAAATGCAAGTACCGACACCCTGCTGGTTCAGAACTGTTATTTCCACCATCCACGCGGGCAGGCAAATTCACTAAAAACAAGGGCACAGCGAAGCTATATTTTATATAACCTTATTGACGAAGAAGCAACAGGCTATGGAAGCTGGGAGATAAATATAGCACAGGGCGGATTGAACATAATTATGGGTAACATTATAATACAAGGTGCTGCTGGGGCAAACCACGGCATTGTAGGATATGATGCTGCAACAAATGCACTGAAAGATTTTTATTTTGTGAATAATACAGTTATCAATAAGTATGTGGGCAATATAAAATATTTCAATATAGTTCCTGCTTCAGGTATCAACACTTTTAAAATATATAACAACATTTTTGCATCGGTATCGGGGGCTGGCAATACTATGTTGGCAGGCAATATTCCGGGGGTGTTTGATACTTCTAATAATATAAGCATACCCAATTATTTAACGCTGGGTTTTACCAATCCCGCAGTTGCAGATTACTCATTAGCGGCAACAGCCACATTGGCAATAAACCAGGGAACCAATGCAGGAATTACAAACACCGCATATTCTTTAACCCCTGCTAATATATATCAGTCATTTGCCACAGCATTGCTGCCACGCAGCACAGTTGGCGGTGCAATAGATATAGGGGCTTACGAATATAAAGGCAGCACAGGCATATTTGAAGGGCAAACTCCCACAGGAATTTATATTTACCCCAATCCATTTTCTGTACAAACCACACTTGTATTTCTACAGGAACAAAATAATTCAGTACTTATAATAACAGATGTTATGGGCAAAGAAATAAAAACAATAAATTTTACAGGTAAAGAACTACTAATAGAAAAAGGAGAAATGAAAGCAGGTATATACTTCGTGCACACAACAGACGAAAAGAAAAACAGAATAAATATAAAGATAATAATACAATAAAACTTGAACAGAACTAACACGAAAGAAAAATAACGAACGCCTAACAATTATGATCTATGTTAGCAGTATATAACCTGAGAAGGCTGATGAGCATTATTGAAAAAACGTGCCTTATTGTTTTGCAGAATAATGGTATCAATAAAAGCGTTTAGCTGCAATATGGCGAGGGTAATTTTAATGTTTGTTCTCTGTTACATTTTATTTACCCCGCACAGAATCGCTTCAAATAGTCTTATTATTGCAGGTAAATGTTAGTTTTTAAACGGACTGCCGTAACCAGCAAGCGTAATACACTTACTTGCACCGATATCAATACATTTTTTTAAAACAATAATATGGAAACAATAAAAAAAATTGAGGACAGATTTAAGG
>JAYVCI010000114.1:0-2149 GCA_043750035.1 Chitinophagaceae bacterium | reverse complement strand
CAAATACAAATTGGACTATCTTAAACGGATCTTCTATTGTTAAAACGGGAAACGTACAACCATCGTCAAATACACAAACCGTATCAAGTGGAACGTTATTAGCGGGTAATTACATTTTTAAATTAGACGGAATTTCATGCAGTGGAACGGCTCAAAAAGCCTTTGTGGTTTCGGGTTCATCAACATCCCCTACGCTTGTTTGTTCGCCTTCATCGCCCGTAACAGGGGATAATATAATTCTTACCGCTTCGGGTTGTGTAGGCAATTATAATTGGTTTGTTTCTAATGCCATAACGCCATACGCAACAAATAATGGAACTTCGTCAGTATCATCTGTACAAGGCGGATCTTATTACTACGCAACCTGCCAAGGGACTACAAACCCATCAAATTATATTAACATCGGTTCATTAGCCACGGGTGGAACGGACGTAATAGGACAATCATATTTTACAAACGCTACCAAAAACGTACCTAATGAAACTCAAATTGAAAAATATAGCCCTCATTTATTCCCAACAATTTCCGTAGTAAATTCAATTGACCCAATACTTGGGAAAACTTATCCAAACTGGGCAATATCTTGGCAAGTAGAAGGCTCAAACTTTTCGGCTAATAATAGAAAAACTCCTGATGTTGGTATCCCGTTTATGTACGACCAAATACAAGGGGCTTACGGTGGGTACGGCACAAGGTGTCTTGATTATTTAGGATTTTACTATCCAAATACAAGCGACCCTACTTGTTTGAAAGTAAATGGACAGCCTTTCCAATATAACGAATTTGCTTCTGCTATTCCCTTTGAAAAAAAGGCGTGGGCGACTTATGGACAAACAGTAAAATCCGTTTGGGACAATTCCAGTTTACAGGAACTTTACAATCAAGGAATTAGTGCAAGCACAGCATCTCAATACGGTACAGCTGATAATGTAAACAATAAATCTAACATTGGATTAACAAATGCTGATATTGAAGTGGGCTATGAGACGGGACAGGACGGAAGTAACAAACATTTAGCCTTTTTGGAAGGGATGGCTTTTAACTCGCAAGGGTATATCTTTTCTCAATATTCCGCACCAATGAACGCTGGATTTATCGACCCTTCAAACTACCCAACAACCAATTCAGCAAGTAGCGGATACCCTCAATACAAATTAAATCCTGATGGAAGTCAAAGGGGAAGTAATGGGCCTCAAACAAATATAGTGCCTTTTTCAAACGATTGGAATTTCTCAAATACACTTAGTTTAACAGGAAAGGGATTAGCGGACTATAAAAACGCATTGCCTTGTGCCGAAGTCAGCAGTTACTCGGACGCTACTTTTGTTCAAGGCGAAACATTTATTTACAACAACAGTGGAAATACACGGGTAGCTAATAAATTCTACCCAAATCCAAATGTAAACCATGTTATTGCGGGCGTTATCCACGCTGGGGAGGTCAATAAATGGTACATGAAAAACAAGTTAGATAATAGAAAAATATTTTTACAGTCTAAGATTACCTGTGACCGTGGGGCTATTGGACTGCAAGATTATAACGAATACGGCTATAATATTACTAATTCAACCTTGGCAGGCAAGCAGTTTAATAGAGAATATAGCTTTGATATTGGCGGGTTTACAGCCATGACAGGGTGCGAATGGAACTTGTGGGATAGAAACACGGGCGGGCATAATTTAGATGGATATAATGGTCTTTTTGGTATCGTAAACGTATTAAACCAGCGGAAAACATTTGGCACTACATCTGTTTCTTTTGTAGACTTAAAACCACGTGCTAACTTCTTATTATGGGAATCTGAGATTAGTTATGATAATGGAGTTACTTATGCAAAAGATAAAGCACAGGATTATTTGCTAAATAAAACCCATATTCCACAACGTCAATTTATTACACCCGACGGATATTGGGGTGGATTCTTAGCAAGACCAGAAAACACGGAAGCCACGAGTTGTATTTTGAGAGTATCCTACAACGGTCAAAACTATACGCAAACGGTAACGCCCGATATGTGGGAAACAACAGATTACAATTATCGTAATTCTGCATTATCAGCTTTACCAAACGACAAAAAGGATTACTATTATTTCTTAGTCAAAGTTTCGGGAAGTTCAGTAGGACAAAGTTCTATAATTGTAGCCCCAAC
>JAYVCI010000113.1:0-2933 GCA_043750035.1 Chitinophagaceae bacterium | reverse complement strand
TGAAAAAAGATGTTTGTTTACCCAAAAGTCTTACGAGCAGGCAACCAGTGAAAGGGTAGCTGTTTTCAAATCTTCTCTCTTTTTAGGCAATAGCTTGTTGGACCTGACCGGGGGACTGGGCGTGGATGATTACTTTTTTTCACAGCGAATGGATGAAATTATTTCATTAGACCCTGATCTGGAATTGAACGAAATGGCCAGGTACAACTTTGCAAAGCTGGGAGTAACTAACATTGAAAGGATTGATACAACCGCTGAGGATTATCTATTGGGGTGCAAACAAACCTTTGATATAATATATGCCGACCCCGACAGAAGGGATAGCAACAAGCAAAGAAAAATGCATGTGCGTGATTGGCAACCAGACATTACAGGTATGCTAAACAAAATATTTGAGCATACCGAAATGTTTGCACTCAAACTTAGCCCAATATTCGATTTGGATGAGTTGTTTAAGTTGTTCCCCAATGTTTCTCGGTTGTATGTGATATCAGAAGAAGGAGAAGTGAAAGAGCTGTTTTGCCTAATTAAAAAAAGCCAACCTGAAGCTAAAATTATTGCTGTTGATTTGTCTGACTCAATAGGGCTTTATTTTAATTCGGTGGGTGAAATTCATAAATTTGAAGAGTCAGAACACCATAGTAATTTTTTTTTATACGAAGCTGGAAATGCAATGGTGAAAAGTAAATTATGGACTAGCTATGGCAATCATTTGCAGTTACAAATTATAGAAAAGAACACGCCCTTGTTTTTATCAGATAAATTAATACAACCCTTTATGGGCAGGGTTTTCAAAGTGGTAAGTGAAGTTTATTATAAAAACAAAGACATGAACTTATATCTGACAACAAACCAGATCAAAAAGGCCAATGTAACCAAGCATAATTTTGCTGAGAATGTGGCCCAGCTTCGCAAAAGATGGAAACTACAGGAAGGCGGAAAGGATTATTTGTTTTTTGCAAACGATAAGATGTATCATTGTGAGAAGTTAGACGCTGTTCATATTTAATTGAGAATATTTGAAGCCGCAGAAAATATTTAGCCTTTATTTCGCAGTTGAATTATTAAAACAGTAAGAACAAAAATGAAAGCATTTGTATTCCCCGGCCAGGGAGCCCAGTTTGTGGGCATGGGCAAAGAATTATATGAACAATCGGCTGCCGCTAAAAAGTTGTTTGATAGGGCAAATGAAGTATTGGGTTTCCCTATTACCGATACTATGTTTACTGGAACTGATGAGGCTTTAAGGCAGACTGCTGTTACACAACCCGCCGTATTTCTGCATTCGGTTATTTCGTTTTTAACGCATGATAGCAACCCAAAACCCGATATGGTTGCAGGCCATAGTTTGGGCGAGTTTTCATCGTTAGTGGCCAATGGTTGTTTGGAATTTGAAGATGCCCTGTTGTTGGTTTCGCAGCGTGCTACCGCCATGCAAATGGCTTGCGAAATACAACCCTCAACAATGGCCGCCATACTTGGTTTGGCCGATGAACAAGTGGAAGAAATATGCAAACAGATTACGGATGATATAGTAGTGCCCGCCAATTATAATTGCCCGGGCCAATTGGTAATATCGGGCAGTATGGCTGCAATTGAAAAAGCCTGTGAGCTGATGAAACAAGCGGGAGCAAAACGTGCACTGGTATTGCAAGTGGGTGGTGCATTCCATTCGCCATTGATGGAGCCTGCCCGTACCGCCCTTGCCGCTGCTATTGAGGAAACACATTTCAATAATCCAACTTGTCCTGTATTTCAAAATGTGAATGCACGGGCTGTTACTGAC
Organism: Chitinophagaceae bacterium; assembly: GCA_043750035.1. Taxonomy (GTDB): domain Bacteria; phylum Bacteroidota; class Bacteroidia; order UKL13-3; family UKL13-3; genus CANJUD01. The sequence continues at coordinate 1,147 of JAYVCI010000113.1, read as the reverse complement.
CCCTCACAGATAAAACAAAACCTGATAGCACAACTTACTGCACCAGTGCGTTGGACCCAAAGTGTGAAAGCCATGTGGGATGCCGGGGCAAAAGAATTTGTTGAGTGCGGACCAGGGAATGTATTACAAGGATTATGCAAAAAGATAGCACCTGAATGTATCACTTCTAAAATATAACCCTTCGACTACGCTCAGGGTGACAACTGTGTTTGTCATGTTGAGTTTATCGAAAAATAGACAAACCATTATATGTATACATTATTCGAAATCGAAGACAGAGTTGGTTATATAACCTTAAACAGGGTTGATAAAAAAAACGCCCTCAACTTTGAGTTTGTAAATGAAATAAAAGCAACACTTCAAAAAGCAATTGCTGATATAAATTGCAAAGTAATAGTTATTAAAAGCAGCAGTGATGTTTTTTGTGCAGGTGCCGATTTGGCTTATCTGGAGCAACTGCAAAAAAATACCTACGAAGAAAACTTAGCAGACTCAAACAATCTTGCTGAGTTATTTCAATTAATATATCATAGCCCCAAAGTTGTAATAGCACAGGTGGAAGGACATGCCATTGCAGGAGGTTGCGGATTGGCAAGTATATGCGATTTTTCATTTGCGGTGCCCGGGGCAAAGTTTGCTTATACAGAAGTTAAGATTGGATTTATTCCTGCTATTGTAATGGTTTACTTAACCCGCAAAATAGGAGAAGGAAAAGCAAGGGAATTATTGCTATCAGGCAAACTAATTTCAGCCGATGAAGCGACAAATTTGGGATTAATTAATTATATAATATCTGCCGAAGAAATTAAAGAAGCAGTAAAGAAATTTGCTATAGCATTATGCAATGAAACCTCTGCACAATCAAGTGCAACTATAAAAGAAATGCTGGCACATATACATAATCTATCTATTGATGATGCGATAAAATATGCCGCACAAATGAATGCGAAAGCACGCAGTACAGATGACTGCAAACGTGGGATTGGGGCGTTTTTGGGTAAGGAGAAGATTGTGTGGTAGTGGTTATAACATAAAAAGCAGCGTGCCTTTGGGTACGTGCTTTTTTGTTTATAGCAAGACCTTATTTGTAGAGACGCATTTGTAGAGACGCAAAATTTTGCGTCTCTACAAATGCGTGGGATTGGGG
>JAYVCI010000112.1:0-7140 GCA_043750035.1 Chitinophagaceae bacterium | reverse complement strand
ATCAGGTTTAACAGCAAATCCCTGTGCCCCTAATTCACTATTGTTCCCCCTAAAATCAATCGCACAAAGTTTATAATAAATAGTGTCATTTAACAAATTCATTTGTACCGTATCTATATAAAATGTATCTTTTGATATGGTTGAATAAACAGCAGAAAACTCTTCATAACCATGCGTTGCCCTAAATAATCGGTAGCCATCAACATCCTTTTCTGGGTTTGCTTTCCATTTTACTTTTATAACCCCTTGCTTATTTACAATAGCCGAAGGTGCAACTGGTGGGCTTGGTGGAATTGAATCCAATGTTTGAACAAATGCAGGGAATGAAGTAATCGACTTTCCTGTTTGATATGGATGGGCCACTAATTGTATATAATAACTTCCATCCAGTTTTTTTGGGCTGTAGTAAATATAGGAGCGTAAATTTGAGGGGATATCTTTTTTAATACTGGTATATTTACCATCTATCTGGTTACTATATTTCAACTCAAAATACTTAACAGCATTGTCCAAAGTGGGGTCGAAAACCCAAGCCAATTCTATAGTAGTATCACTCGTTATCTCTTGCGAAGTAAAGAACGGAGCTTCTTTAAGAGCAACAATCCCTCTACCTTTAATAACAAATGAACTGGGTCCCGTTTCACCAAACATATTCAACCCTCGTATTCTATAGTAATATACCTTTCCGTTTTCGGGGAGAGAGTCAAAATAGTATGAATGCGTACTTTTACTGGCACCTTTGTTTAAATCTACAAAAGGTAGCTTGTTTAATCTGGTAAAATTAATAGAATCGTCAGAACGTTCAATAGTATATGAGTTATAGTCTCTGCGGTACTTATCATAATCCCAGCTTAACATTACTTTTTTGTCACCAAATTGCCCTTTCAGCGTCATGTTTTTGGGCAGTTCTTCATAATCACTTAAGCCGATATACGCACCTGTAGAGTCAACTTGCATAATAGAATCTGGTACATAAGTTTTCAATCGGTATAAATATTTTTCATTAGTTTTTACATCTGTATCTGTATAACCCAATGCACCATATTTCGCTGCCTCATAATCATGGTCAGCACTATATAATCCAAATCCATAACGGGTTTGTCTTTCTTTGCTCAATGTATATATATTTGAATTGCGGTCAACCTTTTTACCCATTGTTACATTGAACGAATCACCATGTATAGCTTGTGCAAGTACAGCAGCATAGTTACTTGTATCAATCATACTCTTCCATTCATCAAATGGTTTGGGTTTTATGGGCATGCTAGAGATTAATTTATATTCTGGTATTGCCAAAATCACCCCATCTCTTGATACTGTATATCTTTCCAATTTATACCCATACTGATTGGCTTTTTTCCAAGTAAGTGGCGAAGATGGAATCCACCTAAGCAATATACTTTGGGCCTTCACCTTGGCCACCATCATTAATTGGTGTTCATTTTTCTGGGCCATTGATGATAGAAAAGACAACATACAAATTATTATTATATTATATTTCATTCAACTAGTCCTCCTCTGGCAAATCATTAACAAAATTAAATACACCACTAGTTCCAACTGTTCCATTGGGCAATCTGTATTGTAGGATTACCTGATAGGATTTGCTTGGTAAATTGGGAAATGAACTATTTAACAAGTTTGTATAATTGTTTAAAGTAGTTGTTCCAATATAAGTATTTACAATCCTATATTTGGTGCTCATATATAGTTTTTTATATGCCGGCATTAAATTATATTTGAAAGGAAAATGAGTTTCCGCATAATTTACGTAATCGGATGAAGAAGCCAAATAGTCTTCCTGCAAACTTAAACTGGCAAACATGGTGTGGTTTTTTTCAAGTACGCCTGGTGTTAGTATTATATTTTGGGAGTCAGGATATATTAAAGGCATAACCTTATTGATAAAATAGGTTTCGCTATCCATTTTAGCGACAATAGATACCATATGTTTATTTGTTGAAGTTTTCTTTGTAATTTCAATATGATCGAAAGGTTCCTGGTCTGTAATTTCAGCTCCCAATACCAATATATCACTGTTATCCGTTTGTCTTTCTATATCAGGATGGGAAACGGTCATATGATTTACCTTATCTCCAAATGTGTGGTACTGACTGGTACCAAAACCATATTCAAGAATGGTTTTTAGTTTACCACTATCTGATAATTGAGTGATGGTGATTCCACTATCCATATCACTGGGGTTGATTCTTAACAATTGGAGATAATAATAATGTGAGGGCTGGATTTGTGAAGGCAATTTAAAATCAAATCCCATTTGATTCGATTTTAAGGTAGCCGTTTGGATATAGTTTTCACCATCATTTTTTATGACAATCTTATATATACATGTATCGGGTACGGCCCAATTTTGTGCTTCTTTTAAGTTAATATAACAAATGCTATCTTCTTGTATATATAAATAATTTTGATTAGGAATTGGATAACAGTAGCTCAGATTATTCAACGATATTTTTTGTGGGCGTTTTCCTGTTCTAAATACAATTTTCATAGTATCGGCAACTGGGCCTTTACCATTGTCAATCAAATAATCTGTTCCACCTTTCACTTCATACATAGCAACACGTGCAGTAATAAGGATAGGGGTATCATCGGGGAAACATTCATCTACTTCTAAGGTGGCCGATTTCATATCTTCTGCAAACTCCATAGAGCCACCCAATGTTTGACTAAAATTTGTGCCGTACTTCATGGAAAACTCAGCTAATTTTAATTTGTATTTGATTACACCTCTTGCATCTTCATATTCATTAACTTTATTTATTTCAGTATTAAAATACACTTTCGGTTTAGCATATACATCCACATCTTCTTCTTCATTCATGGGTGTAATACTTTCAATAAACTTGTTGTTGTTTTTCTCAAGTGCGGCAATCTCAGGCTTGCCGTATTCTATATTACAATTAGTACCAAATTCAACTTTAAATTCAAAGTTGTCTTTATAAGCCCCGCCCAACAAATCATATTCTCCATACACATATCCCATAAACCAGGAAGGGTTTGGGAAACGAGCTTGCATAATTGCAGCAGCTGCACCTTCAATTATTGAGTAATTGACTTTGGCTATAGTAATTCCAATTTCTGCTCCTATATATGCATAAGTCTGACCCATTATATACCAATCATTGATGCCAAATTCTGCATTCGACCCTGAACAATGAGCACCTTTTCCATATTTTCGCATCATCAAATCAAAACCAATACCCGCATCGAAAGAACCATATAAACATAAAAAATTAATGTTCCCAGTTGATACCGACATTGAAGCACCCAAACAGACTGCCGTCCCACTTTCGATTTTTTCAACGTCCCTCACCATTTTTATTTCTTCAGCCTTTGAGCCCAATAAGTTTACAATAAAACTAGGCAATGCAGGGCTGGCAGCGGCAACATCATTTCCTACCATGAAGTAAGCACTGAATGTGGCATTTATAGAACCTATGCCGATCCTCACCCCAAGCCTATTTGATGGTGTTCCCATATATATATGCCAACGGTCTTGTTTGGCTGAAAATTGAAAACTACCTGCTTTGTTATTAATACCAGTACCTTTAATTAAATCGCCAGCTACTTTCATATAAATATCCGCATCACAATTGAATGCATTGTTTACCACATCATACTCCATAGCCATTTGTAATTTTACCCCAGTTTCATTACCTGTATTCAAGTTTTTGAACATTTTTGATTTTATAGCAAGTGATGCAGTTGACGAATCTAATACATTGTTAACAGCGGATTTAAAACCGTCTTTCAAGCTAGCAACTTTATCGTTTATACCTGCCCCTACTTCAAATACTTCCGCTGCTCCATAAAGACCAAGTTTTTTCAAACCTCCGGTAGTGAAGAAAGTCATTTCAAAAGTCAAATTACCCTTGCAAACTTTATCCTGTGGAATGTTAAATAATATTGATGCTTTTAATGTCAAACCAACTGTACTATCAGGTATATAAACAATACTTGAAGGCATAACAGGTATATTGGTTCCAGATACTCTTCTTACCATGTGGTTTGCTGCCCCACCACCAAAACCTGTTAAGTTAAATGATGGGAAAACTGGTATACTAACACCGCTCAACATACCGTCAACAGCCCAATATCTATACGTTTCCATCCGTCCGAAATAAGTAAGTATATCTATAACAAGTGTTTTACCCCCACCTTTTTTAATAGTTAATTTTAATGCTCCTCTAAAGCCGTCTCCATAACCTGGGTCATCGTTAAAAACATCAATGCTTCCCTCCATTGCAAACGAAGATAAGTCAGCTTTTAATTTTACTTGCTGCATCTCAAACCTATCATAACGCCAATGCCCTCGTCCATCAGGAGAATTATCAATTTTACCTATAATATTAAATGCCCCCTCAGCACTGAACTTCGAGGCATCATTCATTAAATTAATTCTTAATGCCACAGCCAGTTTTATTTCATTATTAGCGGCTGAGAAATTGAGTTTTTGTATTGTAATGGGGAAACGTTGAACGGCTGAGTTTCCTTCATAACCGGCAGCGGTAATATGTACAAAAGGATGCTCCGTTTGAAATACCAATTCTTGGAAAGTAATTTTCGGTATACGGAATAATGCTTTGGTACTATCAGTACTTCCAACAGTATCCTTTGGATTAAAATTAAGCAATAATTGCCCGTTCAATATCGCTTTTGGTCTAAATGATTCATTCTTTACATGAAATATAATAGACGAGCTAGGATACAATTGCATCTTTGCTTTTAAAATACTGAAGTCTAAAGAATCTTTGTTTTGAACAGTTATTAAGTAATTGTCTTTGGTGAAGACTCCCTTGTATGATAAGGTTTTTACTTTAGAAGTTGGTATTCGAATAAGCCCTGATAGGCCGCCTTTTTTCAGCCTGTCCAATTCAAAACCAACATATATGGAATCGAGCGACATTGCCCAGCCAGAGGCATCGCCTTGGTTTGCTGAATCATTTGAGATAGTTAGCAGGCCTGTTGCTAAAAAAGTACCTGTAACTCCATAGTTATCTATATATAAATCTTTGGCTCCAAAAGATAATGTTGAGCTGGAATTTTTCTTTTTAAATTCTTTAGGCAAGGCCACTATTAATTGCTTACAATAAAATCCACGCCATCGCTTTTTGTCTTCTGCATCAGCATAAATTCCATTGTAGCAAGGAGGAAATACCATACTGTCTGCGTTCTTCACATCACTAAAATCAAATACAGCTTTCTGAACCTGATAAGCTATTTTTTTATTATTTTTAGAACAAAACGGTGGTAGTGTAACACTGACTAACCAGTCATTCCAATCTTTAACCGTGGTTGTAAATGAAGTTGAAACTTTCACATTTGCATTTTCAATTGGCTTAAAATTGTTATCCAGCGGGATCAACAATTCACGACTAAAATTTACTGCTGCACTCAACTTTAGCTCTGTAGGACCATTACAATCAAATTCTAAATAAGTGAGATTGCCAAATGCACCTGTTTGTTTATCTAAACTCCCCTTTAGTACAATTTCATATTTATCCGATTTAAATGGTATAGTATAATCTCCCAACAATACCAGTCTTGAATTTTCACGAAAGCCTCCTTTATTTGAAAATAATATATTCTCCGCACCAAGAAATATAACCCTATCAGTACCACTTTTTGTTTGTGGTAATTTAATCCTACAAAACACTGTGAGGTAAGCCATATCACTAGTAAATTCTGCCTTTGCAATGGCTAACATATACTCAGTATTTCCCATAGTTACTTTAATACCTATTGGCAAATCATTGAGATGACCAGGCATTAAATGTTCTATAAACTTGCCGTGCTTCTCGCAATATTCAAATAACTTTTGAGGGTCTTCCGATGTTTGCGTTTCGGTCAATATATCATCTTCAAGAATTTTATAATCCAATGCATTCGCACTGTTATACATAAATTGACTTAAGACCAATAATAAAATCAGTTTCAGTTGATATTTTATATTCATATAGGTTATATAGTATTTTTAAAAAGTATAGTTATAAGTGATATTGCTTAAAAATGTATAATTGTTTACCATTCCTTTTACAGATAACATGTTTCTGTATTGGTAAGATACAGACATTCCAAATTGGTGTTTCTTTTTGTAGGTATATGAACTGTTGTACCGAACCATGAAATTTTCTCCTGCGTTTTTTTTATTTTGAGTACTTTGGTTCCAAATAAAATTCATGGTTTGATTTAGGCCAGTTTTCTTTTGTTTATAACTAATAGCCATCACAGGCCCAATGGTTGATTGTTCAAATGAAGGCAAATGTATATAGGTATAATTTACGGATGCGTTTACAGCTAACCCCAATTCGGGAAGTTGATGGCCATAAGCAAGATTTCCATTGAAAATTTGATTGCCAGCATTATTTTGTACAATGCCTATTTCACGATCTGAGGCTTTTTGCCAAGTACAGCTCACAGATAACATTTGAACCTTCTTTTTATTTTGTTTTATTTGTATCATACAGTTCATATTGGCTTGTTGAGACAACTGTATATATTGCAAAGTATCTAACTGCATATAGGGGGTATTGGGCTGGTTGATTCGCTCGAATTGGGAACGCATGGTACTATATGATTGAAAACTGCTGTAGCTAACAGTAGTATTAAACTTCTTGCTAAATTGTATTGAAGCATTGGCTGAACCCACCCATCGCTGTGAAGTCCTAAGTTTTTGATTATTCAAATTGTCTCGCTGTAACCCAGATGTGACACTAAGCATAACTTTCTTCTTTAAAAAACCCTGTGATACAGATATGGTAAAATTTTCTATATCATTATTAAAATATAATGCACCTAATGTTTTATAATTTGGATCGATATGCTCAAAACTAAAAGTGATTTTTCTTTTGGGAGTATTATAATTAATACTTGTCTTGAAAGCGGTGAAAGAAGTAGTGGTGCTGTTACGCTTAATAAAAAAAGCCATTGGATTGTCAGTTCCACTTGGCCCATCGTTCCTAATATCACGTGTGAGGATAGAGCCACTATAGTCTAAATCCACATCCATTTTTTTACTAAGGTGCGACTGCGAATTAAAAGTATAACACAAATTTTCTTGGGGGAATATCATAATACCGTCAAGCGGTTTATATACATTCTGGTAATGGTCCACGG
>JAYVCI010000111.1:0-29759 GCA_043750035.1 Chitinophagaceae bacterium | reverse complement strand
GAAGCTTTAGAAACCCGTGCATTATTCACGCAAGTAATTAATCCTTGGGATCCACAGATATTTGTTGATTTGCATACAACAAACGGAACGTGGCATGCGTATTCTTTAACATGGGCACCCAGTTTTCATTCGGCAGGGGAGTATGGGCCATTTGATTATACCTATCATAAAATGTTGCCCACTATTACTGATTCGGTTCACAGCAAATACGATTTACAACTCGGCCCCTATGGCGATTATTATTTGGGAGAAGGATGGCCACCGAAAAACTTTTATAGTTATAACCACCATCCACGTTATCTCGTAAATCAGTTTGGTTTCCGCAATAGAATGGCGATACTGAGCGAAGCTTTTGCACACGAGCGTTTCTATCAGCGAATATACAGTACCTATTCTTTTATTTCAGAGATATTGGAATATGCAAATTCTCATGCTTCAGAAATTAAAAATATTAATAAACAAGCCGAAGAAGCTGCAATACAAAATATATTGCTGAATGCTGGAAAAGCTAAGAAAGGCGTACGTTTCAAGATGATGCCCCTGCATAAATTGAATAATTTTATCACTTATGATTATATACCTTTTACTGATTCAACAGGCAAGAAAACATATCATAGAACGGGTAAAATTGTATCCTATAATAATATAGATTATCATGCCAAATTTTTAGCCACCAAAGAAAGCACACTGCCAAGGGGATATATTATTCCCGCTGAGTTTACTTATATCATAAAAAACCTAGAAATGCATGGGATTAAAGTGGAGAAACTCACGCAAAATAATACCTATAATGGTGATGCGTATTATATAGATAGTTTGGTACATGATAAAGATATTTTCCAGAAACACCATAGGGCACAATTGTACGGAAAATTCCAAACTTCAGCACAAAAATTTAAGACAGGTGATTATATAGTGGACATGGCCCAGCCCTTATCCAACCTTGTTTTCTACCTGCTAGAACCCGAATCGGATGATGGTTTGGTGCATTGGAATTTTTTTGATTTGTATATAGAGAAAATGCAGGGTGGGAGGAAGGCAGTGGTGTATCCGGTGTTTAAGTATTACTAGTAGCCGCAGGTGGAAATAGCCCACTGTGGGTGTTCAGTGGAGTCGGGTGTTTCCACCCGATTACACTGATGGGTATAAAAATAAATTCTTACACATGCAACCAATTCCCTAATATTTGGTACTTATACAAAAACCACTTTATGAAATATAAATTCTACTTATCAATTATCTTCTTGTTTTTTGTATGTGCTGTTGCTGAGGGGCAGTATAGTATTTGGAAGCCGGTTGCACCTAAGGCAATTGATACCACTTTCCTGGGGCCTGGTTGGTTTAATATATATACAGCATGCGACAGCAATAATATTTACTGTATAATTCCAGATCATGACCTAATATCAAGCTATGGAACTTTGATAAAAAGCGATGGACAAAATGTAACGGTGTACGATTCTGTAGTTGATTACACGATTTTTAGCAATATGCAGGTTTTCGAGGGTTACAAAATGATAATATATAAAAAAGAATTGTATTTTTACAATACAGATATTACTTATTCTGGTGATACATCGTTTAATGTAATGACTAAGTTAAATAATACAGGTGGCGAAACTATTATTAATAAGCAATTAAATGATTCAGATAGAGTGGCATTAATTATACCACAGATAGCGGATGCAATTGTATTTAAAAATGAACTGTATGTAGTAGGCTCAATGAAAAATATAGATGGTGTAGTTTGTAATCACATAGCAAGATATGATGGAAACAATTGGCACAGTTTAGGTATTGGTAATGATGAAGGACTTCCACTTAATGTTCTGTCTCTGAATGGCAATGCGTTTAAAATATTTAATGACAAATTATATGTTCTAGCAAACTATTACGATAGCGGGACCTTTGTTGAAAATGTTTTCCTTGGCTGTTGGAACGGCTCGAAATGGCTGTTTAAGAGGAATTTGCCTGATAGTGTCAGAGGGCTTCAACATCTTCATATTATTGATAATAAATTGTATGCCATGCACAAAACTGATACACTGAAATTATTCGAGGTTATTGATTCGTCGCTAATATATATATCCCTTAACTTTATTGAACTGGTTTATTATGATGATAAATTTAGTGAATTAAATGGTAAACTTTGTCATATTTCAAAAAATGCTGTAAACATTATCGATGTAAATTCTGTAAGTAATGCTCCACAATACTTTCTGCCATCTGACAATACATACATAAACTTTATGGAATTTAAAAATAGAATATACGCTTATGGCTCCTTTGATCAAGTGAATGGATATGGTGATACAATAAGGTATTTTGCCAAAGCAGACGGTGGAATGACTAAAATTTCAGGACATATATATTATGATAATGACTCAAACTGTAGTTTTGGCAAAGGTGATGAAAATGGGGGTTCGGAATTATTGAAGATTACCCCTGGTCCAACTTATGCGAATACAGACCAATCAGGGAACTACAATTTATTGCTTAGTTCTGATACAGTAACTGTAGAACCATCATTAAAAATATATCGAAAAATAAATTCTTGCTCTCCCCAAAAATATACCTTATTAGCTAATGATACTATATCTCATAACCATATAGATTTTTCATTAGGCAAAGAAATTTTAGTTAATGATTTAGCTATAAATATAGATGGTTATACCGGTTGGAGGGCTAGGAGAGGATTTACCGAATGGTATGCTGTAAATATAACGAATAACGGTACTTTGTCAGATTCAGGAATATTGAGATTATATTATTCTGATAAGATACAAATTATGTCAAGTAACCCAAAAGCTGATAGCATTGCCAGTACTTGGGCTGAATGGAGTATTCCAGCAATTGGGTTGAATGAAGATATAAATATTGAATTCAATGCACATATTGACACCACTTATCATAATCAAGATACTTTACTAATTACTGCTCAATTGATAAACATGAACGACTATAATACAAATGATAATTATGATACTTTGCAACAAACTATTGTAAGTAGTATTGATCCAAATTTGATCCAAGTTTTTCCTGAAGGGAAAGATAGTAGTGTTAATATTATATATCCTTCTCACAAGCAGTTAGAATACCTAATACATTTTGAAAACACAGGCACCGATACTGCTTATAATATAACAGTAACAGATACACTGGACGGCAGGCTTGATGCATCGGCTTTTGAAATAATATCTAGTAGTCACGCTATGGATTATAAGCTTTTACCTTATGAGCAGATTAATGGTAGCCATATAATAAAATTTAATTTTAACAATATTTTATTAGCCCCAACAGATACATTACTAACAAACCAAACTGACAACGCAGGTTTTGTAAGCTATAAAATAAAACTCAAGAACAATCTACCAATCGGAACCGAAATATCAAACCGTGCCTATATCTATTTCGACTACAACGCAGCCGTAGAAACAAACACTGCCATAGTGAGGATAGATACCACTATTGCAAATGGAATATACAATCCAATATATTATAATAGCAGCGAAGGTCTTTACTACTGGCCTGTCCCATCAAGCGACAAACTGTTTGTTATGAATTTACTAAAAGCAAAACAGCAATTGGAAATATATAATATAGAAGGGAAATTGTTGCTTACACATTCACTTAATGCCAATGAAACTTCGCAGATAAGTTTAGAGAATCTTCCTTCTGGGATGTATTTCCTTCGTTCGCTTACTGATGCTGGTAAGGTATATAAGTTTGTGAAGAATTAGAACATATAAGTGGCAATATATTTGAATTGCAGTTTCTTAAATTACCTATTTTGATATGCGTATATTTAGCACCATCAACTTTATTTTTTTGTTTGTGATTGCATGCACAAAGCCAAACACATCGCAAACACCACCTACAAAGCCTGCTGTTATAGACCATAGAGATGGGATGACGGGCATATTCTATTATAGAAGAACAGAAGAAAATATGTCTTTTCCACCGCTTAAAAATGGATATGTAATGAAAAAAGGTTTTGTGGGACAAGTGATGAAATCGAAACTATACCCCAATAGAATATATATTGGCAATTTTGAAGATTTGCCTAATTGTGTTTATGCAGATTGGGATGGTGCAAAGTTTGTTATTCCATCTCAATCAACAGGTTTCGATTCAGACGAGTTTGGGTTTGTTTATGTAGGTGGTAACCCTAAAATTAAAATAGAAATAAAAGGAATTCTGAATAAAGATAAGTCAATAGAATACTCTTTATTGTATGACCATCTTTCGTTTAGAGATGTAAAATGTTCTCCTGAACCATTAGGGAATCAGGGAGGTTATGGTGCTAATTTTGGTATAATAATTTGCGATTAATAATACTGATAACTATATATACTCTCAGAAGTTACCTTATAAGTATAATCAGTATAATACTTTTTTAAGGGCTTGCCAGTATTGTCATATATAAATTTAGTTTCCTCGTGGTTTTTTTCCTTGCCACGTTTATACCACTTCACATCTTCTATTACAATTTTATCGGCCACGTATGAATAGGTATTTACGGATTTTACCTTGCCGTTTTTTTCATTGTATCTGGTGTAAGTATATACTGTAGTGTCGCCAATGGTATGTGCCTCGCCAAGGTTATAATAAAATCCTGTTTTAGTGTTAATTGAAAAATGTTTACTTAGGTTCCCACTTTTATTATATATTTTTTCATGTTTATATACAATACCCTCTAGGCTAGTATAGGTTATATATTCGTGCAAATTGCCATCTTTGTCAACCGAGCTGCTTCTGCAAATATTAATAGTGTCAATATCATCGTGTTTCTTATTGGTAGGTGTGCTGCCGCAGTCCATATATATCCAACTATGCCTGAGCTTTCCTTTTGTATCGAATATTTTTTTCGATTTTAAGCTGTTATTGGGATAGTATTCATAGTAGGTACGCGAAAATAATTTCTCTTTAGGGCCTTTAAATTCTTCTAACAAATAAGTTATATTTTGTGAATTTTTATGATATAACCAAGTTCTATTAATTCCAAAATTGCCATTTCGACTTATTTCTTTATGTAGGGAGTCACTAATTTTTTCAGATTGATAGAATGACATTAATTTGGCATTATCTATATAGTACTGGGTATATTCCTTTCTACCAGTATCGTATTTGTAATTTACCGAAAAAATATAACCACGGTCAGATTTACTTTTTTCAAAATTATAAAAACTACTGCTATATGTGTTTCTACCAGCCTTATCATAATTGTATTCAGAATGGTGTTTGTATTTTCTCTTAATACAAGTTTCTATCACATTTAAACTTCTAATTTTTTCAGCTTTTGCTATGCTGTCTGTAATAAAGTAATTGGATGCCCAATAGTTTTGAAATAGTACATTCTTATCTTTAAAAATATTTGTTTCATAGAATACTTCAAAGTAACCATCATTATTATATTGCCCAGAAACAAACTTGCTGACTAAAATAAACAGCAGAATAGAGGTAGCTTTTTTTGATATCATAAAATTTAGTGGTTGGTTATAAGGTTAACGTAAAAATTGATTTTTTATTGTGTTGCGTGAAGTTATACCGAAACTGTATCTGTCGCAAAATTAGGCCAATAAATATTTTTTTGCAAGTGGCCTAAACAGCTACTAGGTCGGCATTACATTACATCAATTCAAGTGTTTACATCTCCACTTTACAAACAACGGGTGATTTGTATATCATTTTTCAGCCATCAAAATTTTTATAAAAATATGTGAATTATACAATTATTATTAGGAATTGTGTAATTCATATCAAAAAAAACAATCTTAATCTTGCAAGTAATATCAATTACTTTTTTAAATAATATTATAACCATTAATTCAAAAAAACCATGAACTCACTAAAAATTAAAAGGCAGTTTTTATTGCCCCTATTAGCAATCGCATTTTGCCTGTCATTATCGACTACCAATGCAAAAAGTTCTAACCTGATGCTTACTCCATATAATGAAGAAGCAGACTACTCGTTATACACCCATCCTGATATACTTTTAGGCGGTGATGAAGATGGTGATGGTGTGAAGGACAAAAGAGATAAGTGCCCGCATACGCCTAAAGGTGTGAAAGTAAATAAAGAAGGCTGTCCGCTAGATGGCGATAAAGATGGTGTACCAGATTATTTGGATAAATGTCCGCTAATGGTTGGAACTTCGGCTTTGGACGGTTGCCCCGATAAAGATAAAGATGGCATATCTGATATTGATGATGGTTGCCCTGATGTACCGGGTCTTACCAGATTTAAGGGATGCCCTGATAGTGATGGCGATGGCATAGAAGATTCGAGAGACCGCTGTCCGAATGCAAAAGGTTTGGATATGTTTAGGGGATGCCCAGATACCGATGGTGACGGCGTAGAAGATGGCAGTGATAAGTGTCCAAATTCAGAAAAAGGGATTAAAGTAGATGCATCGGGTTGCACCGCCGACAGTGATAGGGATGGTATTATAGATGCCGAAGATAAATGCCCTGACACCAGGCCCGGAATTAAAGTGGATGATAGGGGATGTGCTGCCGATACAGATGGTGATGGTATAATAGATACTGACGACAAATGTCCCACTACCAAAGGTGAGGGTACTGCCAATGGCTGTCCTGTTGTAAAAGCGGAAGTGAAAAAACGTTTACAGTTTGCTGCCAGGGGAATTAATTTTGAAACAGGTAAGTCAACCTTGGTAGTTAGTTCTTATGCAATGCTTGATGAAGTGGTAGGTATTTTAAAAGAATATCCTGACTATAGCTTAAAAATGGGAGGCCATACTGATAATGTAGGGGATGACAATAGCAACTACTTGCTTTCGCAGGCCCGTGTGGATGCAGTGAAAAGTTATCTTGTAAGCAAAGGGGTTCCCCTCAGCAGAATTGATGCCACTGGATATGGTGAAACAAAGCCGATAGCTGCCAATACCACCGCAGTGGGCAAAATGCAAAATAGAAGAGTAGAACTGGAATTGGTTTTAAGGTAATATATAATAATATAATAGCCGATGTTTTTATTTTATATGATATTTTAATAAGTACATCGGCTATTTATTTCTGAACAATTGCTCTCGATTAATATCAATATGATTAAATTAAATAAAATAAAATATAAAATGATTATGAAAAACGATAAAAATAAAAGTGTGTCCAGCAAATATATAAAACAAAATAATCCTGAGCAGCCGGCTACTGAACCCACACAAGACCGACCAGAAAAGCCGATTCCCGTAACCCCCGAAACAAATCCAGACCCGACCAAACCGGCACCGGGAGGGAATGAGCCTGAGAAAATTGATCCAACCCGAATTGAGGAACCGCCCAATAAAGTGTGGACACAATTTTATCAACCCACTACCTTGCTCCCTCAGTATGGTATGTGGTCAAATGAAAAATAATGATAAGGAAGTTGTTAAGAAATCAACTTTGGTATTGTCAATGAACAAATAAAAAAAGCCGCCCCAATTAGGGACGGCTTTATTATTATATACTTTTAAAATTAGAATTTTGCAACCAAACCTCCTTGTAAAAATCCGTGACCAGCACCAACTTCTACATACGCTCCAATATTGGGAGTGAATAGAAACCTGCAACCAAATGTAGCATCAAATCCCACAGGTAGGCCACTAAGTTTTATTCCTTGAAAATTGGGGTCATTGGTTTCTAGTGCGTAAGTTACTTTTTTAAAGCCTATTCCAAATCCAATATATGGATCTACTTTTTCACTTTCACCCAAATGCCAATTGAGACGGGGCAATATCGTGAGTTTTGAATATTTATACTTGTAATTATAGGTTTGTGTGTTCCCACTTCCATCTGTATAGCTATCAGTAAATTTAACAGATGCTGAAGTATAGCCTATGTTTAAACCTACACCTAATTTATCAGAAACCGCATATTCGTAGTTAACGCGTATAGGCCCCATACCAGAAACACTAAATCCACTATAAAGCAGTGGATTATCATATACTTTATAAATGGATTTGATACTCAGAATCTGATAGCCATAGCCAACAGAAACATAAGATTTTCCTTTTTCAAAAGCAGATTGTGCATTTGAATTTGTTGAAGAAAGTAAAACCAATAGCATTGACCCTACAATCATTTTTGAGATAATTTTCATATTGTTTTTTTTGTTTATTTATTTGGGCAAATATATTTATTAAAATGTATGATAACCTAAAAAACACTTATTTAGTTATCAACATTTCAGCTTGTTATCCTAAATCTTATTTGAATGGTAGGAAATAATAGGCTGTAGGCCATTAACCCTGGCACATCGGGTGTAATGCCCCAATTGCTTATTAACTATCTAATGTTGGAATCAACTTCCGCTCACTGATTTACTCAACCCAATCAGCAATATACAAATAGGTTTCTCGGGTTCCGTTGTTATTTCTGTTAGAAGAGAACACCAGTTTTTTTCCATCGTACGAGAACATCGGGAATGCATTGAATTTGCTTTCTGCGGTTATTTGTTCCAGCCCGGTTCCATCAATATTTATCATATACAACTGAAAATTGAAACCTCGGCTTTCGGGTGTTGCTTTGTGGTTGCTCGAGAAAATAATTTTTTTGCCAGAAGGGTGGAAAAAGGGTGCCCAATTGGCTTTGCCAAGGTTGGTTATTTTTTTCATGCCTGTACCATCTATATTAATAGTATATATTTCCATATTGGTTGGGGCCACCATTCCCTGCGATAATAGTTCTTTATATTCTTTAATTTCCTCATCAGTGCGTGGGCGGCTTGCACGGAAAACTAACTGCTTGCCATCGGGCGAGAAAAATGCACCACCATCGTAGCCCAGCGAATCAGTAATTTGTTTTACATTTTTGCCATCAATATCCATTATATATAAATCCAGATCGCCATTGCGGGTACTGGTAAATACTATTTTATCACCCTTGGGCGATAGTGTTGCTTCTGCATCGTAGCCAGTGGTTTTGGTCAATTGTCTTTTTACTTTTCCTTTAAGGTCGCTCACAAAAATGTCGAAAGTATTATATATAGGCCACAAATATTTATGGTCGGCACGAGGGGCGGGAGCAGGCGGACATTGCTTGCTACCTAGGTGTGTAGAGGCATATAATACTTCTTTATTGCCCGGCATAAAGTACGAGCAGGTAGTTCGCCCTTCGCCATTGCTTATTCGAGTTGGCTTATGGGTAGGGTTATTGGATGTGATGTCCATCATCCATATTTGGTCGCACTGTATGCTGTCTTTTGGATCGGTGCGTTGGTAGGTTATATACTTATTGTTAAAGCTGAAGTACGCCTCAGCACAATCGCCACTAAAGGTAAGCTGTGTGATGTTTTTTAAATGCTTTTCAGTAGGTTGTTCATCGGAGGATTTGAACGAAGTAATGATAACCGTGGCTATTGATATAGCGATTAGGGAAATATATTTCAGTTTCATAAATTGGCTGCAAAAGTATTGGCCACTTCAGTCACATCAATGTAAAAATGGAATGGGAGTACGATTCCATTTTTCTTCTTATAATATAATACTATACCTAAGTGAGGATTAGTTCATTTGCAAAAAAAATATTTGCATAATATAGATATAGTTTCGATATACACTGTCTATCGAGACGCTATATTGGATAAAATGATTAGAACGTCACTACGCCTGAAAACCTAAATACCAATGTCTCATGCGATCCGTTGATGAAGTAACTGATATCTGTTTGAATTTTGAGAGCGTGTTTGCTGAAATAATGTGAATAGCCGAATACATATTCTTTTTGAGAATTCATGGTGCCAGCTATTTTAGAATCAGGTACTATTTGGGCATATCGAACTGCTAGTTCATCATGCTTTGTGATGAAAATTCCGGACTGAATTAGAAGGCAGTTGCCAGCAATTGCATAATTTTTTTGGGTAGAATCTTTTGAATTAATTATTACACCTTTTTCTGATGTTCTGTTATAATACTCAGTTTCAAATGAAAATCCTTTATATTTGAATATCATGTCTCCGCCATAATAGTTAATATTTGAAGATTTGGAGTTATATAAATAGTCTCCCAACTGTCCCATGGTTCTGCTTGTTGCACTATTGTAGCTATAGGCTCCAGCAATTGAAAGCTTTGGTTTTTTTTCCCTTTCTTGATCGGATTCAATATAATCTCCACCATTGGTAAATTCTCCAAAAGGCAAAAATTCAATTCGTCCAGTGTAACACAATTTCCCATTTTTATCAGAAACGATTCTTCCCTCTCCGCTTGATATAGCAAGGATAGGCTTTACAACCATCTTGTTTATTTTGAACTTGGTATTGACCCACAGTCCTTTGTCACGGTCAAGTGTGAAATTGTTGTTTGCAATAGAACGCTCAACCAACTGAAGGTTTGCTGATGAAACTTGCCTTTGTCTGTTGCCGGGCAGTTTGGTTTGTCCGAATCCAATCTTCAGCCAATCATTTGCTTGGTAATAAAGCATCGCATCTCTTAAAATTAGGTTGTTCTGAACCGAACTATTTGCTGCTGTTATATCACCGTGGGCAAAACCAATTTGAATGCGATAGGAAAATTTTGGATCCATGGCAGTTCCATAAAAGTTAAGGCGGCACCTACGCAACAAAAAGTCATTGTGCATAGCCTTAGTGGTAATATCGTATTTCCCTTCGTACATGCTTTGTACCCTGCCTCCAATTGAAAGCATAAATAAGCTATCGGAAGAAGCAAAAGTAACTCCTTTGCCGAAAGTCATTTTTACAGGGGCAACACTTTTTTGGGCATGTACCGAAAAAGCAAGCAAACATAAAAGGAAAGGCAAGGCTTTTGTTTTTTTACCGAAGCTCTGCGAAACTGCCTTACTTATTATTTTGAAAGTAGAGATAGATATAAACATAAATTTTAATTTTACGATGATTTATGGGTATGATATTGTGTTGGGTTAACAATTGTAAGCATTTGGATATTTTAAATTCAGGTATTCAAAAAAAATATATTGTAGAAGAAAAAAATTGTAGCCTGCTTTGCCCTCGGTTTATATAATAGAAAAGTATTATAAATTAAGTAGCAGGTATTTTGTAATTATTTTTTCTTCTTTTCGAATAGGGCTAGTGAGTAACCAAAATTTACTTGAACCCCTTTATTATATTCAATTAACTTTCCATCACCATGTAATTGTATTTGTTGAAAATATCCAGCTTCTAACCTGGCGTTTTTGCCCAGCATATAGCCAATGCCTACAAAGGTACGGTTCTGGTCAAACATATTATATTTTACTTTTTTGCCAAACCCTATAAACAGTTCATCATAAAAAGCTATAAATGCACCACCTTTATCGAAACCTTTTTTAGTTATAGGGATGTTAAAACGTGTTAGGTACCTTGCTCGGTTTTTATATAGCGTAATTGTATCAGCATGGTCAGAATAGTTGCCTGCATATTGTTCTTGGAATCGTTGTTCTAATCTGTAACGGTTGAAATATTCTGTTCTACCCAGTTTTTGCTTGTTCTGAAATTGTATATAGGAGCGGTGTTCCAGAAATTTATGCTTGGAAGGTTCATCTCCATATTTGTCAGTCCAGGTATAAACATAGCCTACAGTTAAAATATTGTCACTATTAAAACGGTATTGAGCAGCTGTTCTTAATTGGAATTGGTAAAACTTTGGGTTATCAACTACGCTGCGAAATTGATTCTCGATATACCAACTCCATTTTTTGGTAAAGCGAATATCGATAGATGGAGCAATCCACAAGATAGCATTATTATCAGCATGACGAACGCTTTGGGCTTTGGTGTTAACCGATGAAACGATTAAAAGCAATGATAGAATGGTAGTAATTGTTAATTTCATGTTACATTAAATATTTGTTGCAAAATTGTTCTTCAAACATTTACTTAACATTACTTGTATGTTAACAAATTATTACTTGATGTTGTGTTCATGTAAACAATACTGTTTGGTAACTATTAAGACATTTATAGTTCACATAAAAAAATGTTATCCCAGACAGATTGCCGATAGCTATAGGGAGAGATTGGACTATTTTGAACTAAGTAATGGTATAAAACAATAAAAAAGGCCAGAGCAACTAAAAGCTCCGGCCTAAACAAAATAACTAAAAAAATAAACTATATCATAATCTGATATTGAAAAACTATACAGCTCCTTCTTTGGTCCGATACTGGCTGGCTTGTGCTGCCATCAATAATAAAGGTGGGGCGGTTTTGGTAATTCAATGTCATCTTGGACTTATGACCATTAATAAACCAATTGATACCTGCTTCATATATTGCAGTGGTTTGATTGTTCAATCGTTGAAACTGTTGAACCGTACTTGATATATAAGGCATCAATTGCCCATGCGAAGGGTTGCTTTGGCTAACAGGGAAAAGATAACCGGCTTGTGCATACACCTGTTGCCCGGTACCGAACATGGGGAAGGCATTGCCATAAGCATTGGTAGCCATACCTATAGTGCTGCTCAAACTACTTCCATTGGCGGGGTTCATAATACCATTATAACGCAAATAGTTTGAGCCATAATTGGTGTTGAAATATCCTATATAAGCACTAATTGCTGTATGTTTGGTTTTGTTCAGGGGCTTGTCCATAAAGCTTTCTATGCACCACAGCATCATGTTATCATATATTGTTATGCTATCAGGTTTGTGCCACAATGCTTTGGGTTGATATATAACTCCGGCAGCTATATTAAATATATTTTTCGAGCCCAGATAAGTTCCGGCCATATAAGGTGTATTTGTAGATTCGTGTTCCTTAAACTGCCATATAAAATAACCCTGATATTGCTTGTGCTGGCCCACAGTTGCAAAGCTTGCATTCTTGCCCAAAGCAGGAGGGGCAGCCCCATTTGAGGTAACAGGGAAAGGGTCAGACAAAACAAGTCTGTAATCTAATTTTGAAATTTGCCCGCGTGTATATATACTTAATTTGCGTGAGAACTGATCTGTTTGGTCAACTGTTGCCTGTGCAAATACGGGCACATCCAAGGTCATGATATTGCTAACGCCGGGCTGCGAAAAACGGGAGAGCCCATTTGCAATGGTAAGTCCGCCACCTAGTTTTAGTTTGTTTTTGGGCAGCACTGCATATTCGCACAATGCATCATGAATGAACATGGCATTTTTTCTATTCGTACTTCCAGTCGCACTTATATTATATTGTGAATTGAAATTGTTTTGCCCTACCTGGAAATATAGAAAAACCTTATCACTTATCTGCCCGAACATTTGAAAACGTGTGCGACGCAATCCTATATCAAATGTTTGAGAATTTGCTTCGCCTTCCAGTGTTGTGCCGCGGTTGCTTTGGTTATACCGCAGCCATGTTTGGTTCATCAGTGTAAACTGCATCCAGTGTGTTCCTTCGTCGTTTAAGTTAAACTTTAAATCCTTGATAGGTTGGCCTTGAGAAAAACCTTTACTTGCTATGATAAATAGGAATATATATATAATTATTTTTTTCATATTTTTATTTATAATACTATAATAATTCTTCAACACTTTTAGTAGAAAGTCTAGCACCGAGGTGATGGGATGATATGGTGTTTAAGTGGTTCATCCCGGTAAAAGTGAATTTGCCACCATCTCGTTCGTAGTCGCTTGCAAAGTGGTGAAGTTTTTCTAAAAATGTATGGTCGAGCAACCGCACAGCGGAAACATCGAATTCGATATTTTTCTTTTCTTCAATTTTCACCAAGCGTTTGTGCACAAATATATAATTACTAAAAAGACCTGAGCCTTTTAAAGTAACTTTATATAAGTTGTTATCTTTCGTTTCTACGGTCAAATCAGGGCGGAAGTAATCTTTGAAAGGCACACCCAGGATAAAGTGCATTAGCCATTCTATCAAAATCCCACTAAAAATACCTATCAATAAATCTGTTGATATAGTAACTATTACAGTACCAATAAAAACTATTAATTGTTCGGGGCCTACTTTATATGTTTTGATAAATTCTTTTGGTGCTGCTAATCTGTAACCTACAAATATGAGCATCGCAGAAAGTGAGGCAACCGGTACAAGTTTAATAAATGGTACTAACAGGGCAACAAATATTAACAAGAAAACACCGTGGAAAAAATTGGCCCAACGGGTTCTGCCTCCATTGTTAATGTTTGCACTGCTACGGGCTATTTCGCTAATCATGGGCAAACCTCCAAATAAACCAGAAACTATATTTCCAATACCAACCGCGGTAAGATCCTTGTTCAAGTTCGATTTGCGGTGCTGGGGATCAAGAAGGTCAATAGCTTTGCTGCTCAGTAAACTTTCCAAGCTACCAATCATTACAAACAAAACAAGGTATTTCATAAAAATCATAGTAGTGGCACCAGATATTCCAGAAAAATCAACCTTAATTCCGAAATCTTTATTAAATAATTCTCCAGGGTTTACCAATGGTTTTAGGCTGGCAAATTCTTTTCCACCAAGGTTTTCAAACTGGCCTAGTATAACACCTACAATCAGCACTACCAGTGCTGGAGGAATCATTTTAACAATTCTGTTTTTAATTAAAGGCATGCCAAATAATATAAGCAAACTTGTACCTCCAATTAATGCAATCTGTGGGGTAAAATGGCTCAGACTTTCAGGAATCATTTTAAGAAGTTCCAAAGGGTTTTTTCCTTTCAATAATGTAGGGTCGTAACCATCGGCAAAATGTATTTGTTTCGATATAATGATAATACCAATAGCTGCTAACATGCCGTGTACCGCCGATAGCGGAAAAAACTCTACAACCGATGATACTTTGAGCATGCCCAAAATAACTTGTATAATACCTGCAATCACTATTACTCCCAGTGCCATCTTCCAACCAGTTGTCATATCGCCGCCAGCCGATTGGGCAAATTCATCTACTGCCCCATATACAATTACTATTAAACCTGCCGCAGGTCCTTTAATGGTGAGTTCGCAGCCCATAAAAAATGAGACTATAATACCTCCAATAATGGCAGTAAGCACGCCCATAATTGGCGGAAATCCGCAAGCTCCAGCAATACCCAAACTTAAGGGTAGTGCAATAAGTGATACTATAAAACCAGACAAAATATCTTTTTGCCAGTTGTTTTTTAATTGTTCAAACATTGATTCATTTTTCATTTTTTTTTCATTTATGATTAGTTATTAAATTTGTATTTACTAGTTTTTTTGTACATATATAATTCAGAAAGTTATTATATATAATTTTACTTGTTGTGGCAAAAAACTACCAAGTGGTATTATCTCTCATATAATACATGCCCTGTAATTTGTAAAATAAAACAATCAAAGGCAAAAACGACTATGCCTTTCTGGTGGCATACAGATTAGGATAAGGCTCACCAGAGGTATAGTTGGGTTCTGCCAACGATTGATGCAATTGCAAGTATTGTTTATGATATTCACTAAAGAATAAATATTAATGAATGTATAATATATTGAACTGGGCAATTTTTATTTTAAATAATATAGGGATTATGCAATGAAAATATTGCATAATGATTATAGCGGGCTAAATACAGCCGCTAAATTCAAGTTAATATATCAAACACGAAAAACACCGTGTATGATATATGCAGGCGAAGGCTCGCTCAAATCGTGATTAGAAGTTATAATCCCTTTGGAGTTTATAGATAAATAAGTACTATTCAAATAATAATAAAGTAAATTGCAAATGACAAAGGGATGATAGAGTTCATCTTTTTCGTCTCCCCATTCAGGATCTTCAGCAAGAAGCTCACTCCCTAGTAATAAAATTTGTTCAGGATGTGTTTGGTAATTCTTACCGTTGTGATGGGTATATAATTCCGTGGTAGTATTAGCCAACGATTGTGAAAGCATTGCTCCAAAAAAGCAAACTAATAAAATGTAATTGATATATTTTGATGCCACGCACATTACGCTGCAATATTAAGGCCATTCGGTTAAAGAAAAGTCAGAAAAATGTCATAGTAGTCGTTAGTCGCTAGTCAGCTAGTCGTTAGTGCCTCCAGATAGGATAGTTATCGGGACGGCGTTAGCCACTAACGACTAACGACTAACGACTAACGACTAGCTGACTAGCGACTAACGACTAACGACTAGTTGACTAACGACTATTTCAAAAAAACCTCTGTAGCCCCATAGCCGAATTTCTCCTTCTGGGCATCTCGGAAACTTTTGATGCTTTTGTTTTTGCTCAAGTGTTTTCGTATCATATACTTTAAGGTGCCGTTTCCAACACCATGTATAAAAGTTATTTTATCATAACCCAAACTTATAGCTTTGTCGAAATTGTTTTCAAATTCGCGGAACTGTATATCCAGTGCCAATTCTGGTGTTATATCAGTGGTGTTTTCTGTTATTTTATCTAAATGTAAATCTACTTCTACTTGTGGTCTTTCAAGTGCAATAATTGCATCTTTTTGTTTAATTCCAGCATCAAAATCTTTTACCAAATCCGTAATGTCCAGTTCAGGTTCTGCTTGTTTGGTAAGCAGCTTTATGGAGTATCTTCTTCTTCCCGCTTCTTCTGTATAATGTAATAAATCTTTCGCTCTATAACTAAATTTATATTGAGCAACCAAAGGCAATAAACTACTTTGACCCATTAAAGGTATTATATAAAAATGAAACACTGCCCACTTCTCAGGCATCGTAAAATCAAGCTGCTCCACACTTAGTGCTTTGCCTGATAGTAGCTGCCCCTTGGTTAAAAGTTTATATACTTTGTCTTTCTCTTTATATATTGCAAAAACAATTTCATGCTCAAAATGATTGAGTATTTTTATCTGATAATAAGTGCCCACATGTTGCTCCAATAATACAAATAATCCAGGGTCTTGAAATTTGATAGTGGATTTATCTTCCACCTTATGCTTCACATCTTCCACCAATCGGTTCTGACCAGTTACTACAATCTCATTTTTTAGTACAGGTATTTCAAAACCATCGGATATCTCCACACCCATAGTTTTGTCATCAATGATACGGGTTATCACACCTTCAAGGTTTTCGTTTAGGAATTTTACTTTATCTCCGGGCTGCATGGTAATTATGAATTATGAATTATGAATGATGAATGCTTTTTAGTCGTTAGTTAGCGAGTCGTTAGTTGTTAGTGCCTCCTCGATAGCTATCGGGACGGCGTCAGCGACTAATGACTAGCGACTGGCAGACTAACGACTATATTATAAACTCTCCGAAAGTTCCAACCACCTCAAAGATTTATTATCGATATCTCCGATAAGGAATTCTAGGCGTTGTCCCCATTGTAATAGTTCTTCGTGGTTCGAGCTGCATTGGTTTAGTTTTTCTTCTAGTACTTGTTTTTCTTTTTCTAGTTTGGGTAATTCTTTTTCGAGTGTTTCGAATTCAAATTTTTCTTTATAGGTTAATTTATTCTTATTTGATTTTTCGGGTGCTTTAGTTTCAACAATTATATTATTGTTATTGTTTTTTTTCGCAGCTAAAATTTCCTTCTCTTTTAATTTGGTGTATTCTCTAAATTCAGAATACGTACCATTATAAATTGATATAATACCATCACCCTCAAACACAAATAATTGATCAACCAATTTGTCGAGGAAATATCTGTCATGGCTTACTATTATCAGGCATCCGGCAAAGTATTGCAGAAATTCTTCCAGTGCATTTAGGGTAAGCAAATCGAGGTCGTTGGTGGGCTCGTCCAAAATTAAAAAATTTGGATTGTGCATTAATAAAGTAAGCAGATACAATCGGCGTTTTTCGCCCCCGCTAAGTTTGCTTACAAATGTATATTGCCTGTCAGGCGGGAAATGGAAAGCAGTAAGCATTTGCGATGCAGTTATATGTCCGCCATTTGCCGTGGGTATTATATCCGCAATATTCTTAACAGCATCAATCACTCTGGTATCATTGGGAAGTTTGATATTATCCTGCTTAAAATAACCCATTATAATGGTCTCACCCTTGTTCAGCTTTCCTGAATCTACTTGTTCATCACCTGTTATTATATTTAGGAAAGTAGATTTCCCTACGCCATTTTTTCCTACAATTCCTATTTTATCTCCACGCTTAAAAGTATAATCAAAACCACTGATAATATTTTTATCTCCATATTTTTTTTGTATATTTTTCAGTTCTAAAATTTTTCCTCCGATGCGGTTCATCTTCACATCAAATTTTAGTTCTTGATAACCTGTTTTGCGTAGTGCTTTTTCTTTTATATCATCAAAAGCCTGTATCCTACTTTTCGATTTAGTTCCGCGTGCCTTGGGCATCTTGCGTATCCATTCCAGTTCGGTTCTGTATGAGTTTTTGGCTTTGTCAGTTTCACGAGATTCATTGAACATTCGCTCATTTTTCTTCTCCAAAAAATATTCATAATCACCATCATATTGATATAGTTTTGTTTGGTCCATTTCCAAAATGCGGTTGCATACACGGTCCAGAAAATATCTATCGTGGGTTACTAATAACACAGTAATATTTTGTTGGGTCAGGTAATTTTCCAACCATTCTATCATCTCTAAATCCAGATGGTTAGTAGGTTCATCTAATATAATAAAGTCGGGTTGGTCAATGAGCAGGGCTGCTAGAGCCAAGCGTTTCTTCTGACCACCACTCAGTGTTTTAATTTCTGTTTCAAAACCCGGGACTTGAAAGCTTGATATAATTTGTTTGATACGCACTTCATAGTCCCAAGCATTGAGTGCATCCACTTCGTTGGTTGCTTTTTGAATCGCATTTATATCACCATGTTCTATTGCAAGTTCATATTCTTTTATTACATGTTGAATGGGATTTTGATCATTGAATATATAATCGCTCACTAAATGAAATTTTGCTACATCGGGATCCTGGGGCAAGTAACCCGTTCTATAATCTTTGTTGAACGCAACGCCTCCCGTATCAGGTGTTTCAATTCCTGCCAATATATTTAACAACGAAGTTTTTCCCGTACCATTCTGAGCAATCAAGGCAACTTTCTCACCTTTCTCAATCCCAAAAACTATATCTTCAAACAGGATACGATCACCGTATCGTTTACTCATTTTCTCTACTGAAACTATATTTGGCATTCTTTGATTTACGATTTACGATTTTGGATTTACGATTGGAAAAATTACGAATTATTAATTACGAATTACGATTGCAAACAATGATAATAAATCTGCGATAAAAGCAATCGTAAATCGTACATCGTCAATCGTAAATAATTACGGATTTACAAGTTCTTCGGTACCGACATGTTTCTTATATGCATTGAGTGTATTCATCAACAACCCTGCTATAGTCATAAGCCCTACACCACCTGGTACGGGAGTTATATACGAAGCAACTTCTTTAGCACTTTCAAAATGCACATCGCCTTTTATTACATAACCTTTTTCATTTTCTGTATCCATCCGGGTAATGCCCACATCTATTACAACTGCTCCGGGTTTTACCATATCGCCAGTTACCATTTCGGGTATTCCAGATGCTACAATTAATATATCAGCACGTAAAGTATATGAATTCAAATCTGCAGTTTTGCTATGACACATAGTAACGGTACAATTGCCAGGATACGCATTGCGACTCATCAATATCGACATGGGTTTGCCCACAATATCACTACGACCAATTACTACACAATGTTTGCCTACGGTGGGTATATTATAATGTTCGAGCATTAATAAAATTCCATAAGGCGTGGCAGGCAATAAAGTATCAACTCCTTTCACCATTTGTCCGGTATTATAGGGATGAAAACCATCCACATCTTTGTGAGGTAAAATAGCATCCGTTACTTTATTTGCATCTATATGTTTTGGTAAAGGTAATTGCACCAACATACCATCCACTGTATTATCATTATTTAGTTTGGCAATCAAATCCAAAAGTTCATTTTCAGTGGTAGAAACATCCAAACGTATCGCTTCCGATTCCATGCCCACGGCTTTGCTGTTGCGTTCTTTGCTGGCAACATAGGTTTTACTTGCACCATTGTCGCCAACTATAATAGCTACTAATTTGGGTTTGCGTTTTCCTTGTGATATATAACTTTCAATTTCGGTTTTCAGTTTTTCTTTGATGGTTTCCGACACCAATTTGCCGTCGAGTAATTGCATTGTATTATAATAGTTTTTTAATAGGATTGGAATTCTTTGATATATAATGGTTCGCTATAGGCTAAATCTGCATAATTTTTATTTAAATATTTCTGATTTGCGGTAGTTGCCAAGTGCTTTGCGTTCATTTTTTCTGTTTCTATATATTCGATGTTTTGGTTTGCAAATTTCGTGAATAAATCTCGGTCTTCACCACAAAAAATAAATCCTGGGTAATTTGCTTGGGTATGCGTAGCCAAATCGTTTGCCAGCAAGTAACTAGGAGATTCTGCCACTTCGCCATCCTTATTCAAAACCGAGAAAAAAAACTCATCCTTACGGGCATGAATGCAGGGAATGATGAAATTAGCTTCTTTCGCCGGATTCTCTTTCTTAAGCAAATGATATAATATTTCGAATCCATTTACAGTAATCAAAGGAATCTCATTGGCATAGCAAATCCCCTTAGCTGCAGACAAGCCCACACGCAAGCCAGTATAGGAGCCCGGGCCAATGTTGAGTGCGACTGCATGTATATCTTTCAAAAGCAAATTGGCTTCTTTGCATACTTTGTCGATTAACAGTGTAATAACAGATGAATGTTTTTTTCCATCCTCAAAAGTATAGGATACCACTTCTCCATCTCTGCAAATGGCGGCTGAGCAGGTATCTCCTGTTGTTTCTAGAAGTAGGATGTTTGAGTTAGACACTAATTATATACGAAAAATATTATATAGAAAAACTTAATTTTAATTCTCCTCCCAATCCTTCTCTAATAATTCTCATTAATGTGGTTAATCGGATATCGCTCGCATCATTCTCAATTCTTGAAATATAATTTTTGGTGGTACCTATTTTCAATGCAAGCTCTTCTTGCGTAAGGTTTTGCTTTTTTCTGGCTTCTTGAATAAGGACACCAATTTTAAAAGCTTCAAATCCTTCAGCATATTCCTCACGAGATGGGGTTCCTTTTTTTCCATATTTTTGGTCGAGGTGGTCATCCCAATTTACTATGTTATTTGTCTTTTTGAGTTTCATAAAAAATGTTTGTCCGTATATCTAGAACGCTACAAAGTTACCCAAAAAGGTAACTATATCCAAAAAGATTTTTAAATATAATTTACACCCCCATAGGAATATCAATCAAAAACTTTCATTGCTTTCAAATAATAGTAGATGTAACTAAGCACCGAGCGACAATGTTCGACCCCAGCGGGGTCGTAGGTCTATAGCTATAGGGCGGGGTTATAAAGCTGCGACCCCGATGGGGTCGTACATTGGTGTATCAATAACAGAAGTTATTTAATTGTGCAGTATATTTGCCATCAACATGATGAGGCTTTTAATCTGCATGCTAATACTTATCCCAAATATTATATTGGGGCAGAAAACTATTGTGGTTAAAGAGGGAGATACATCGAAAATGGTTTACTATCCAGATAATAAAGTGTGGAATTTTAAATATAATTTACCAGATGGACACTATATTTCGTACAAGAATAATGATACAAATAATATGTATCTAGAAATTTCTTTCAAGAATGGCAAAAAAAATGGTGTTGAGCGGTATTGCCGCATTCATGTCGGAGAAAATAAATATTCAGAGATTAATTGGAAAGATGGCAAGATGAATGGAATTTTTCAAAATTTTGAACTAATAGAAAACAAACGAATTGTTAGCGAGTTAAGGACATACAGAAATAATGTTTATGACGGACTTTATTTTTTTCAAGATAATAATAATATTGAAAGTGGCTACTATAAAAATGGATTGCGTGATAGTATATGGACATACTATGACCATTTTAACGAATACTCTATAGACAGTTCAAATAGTCAGATTAGCAGAGTATATAAATATATAGATAAGTCGGTTTCTCTAATTTCAGCCTGGAATAAAAATGGTGAACAAACTGTAATAAATGGAAATGGAATTATTGTTGATAGCGGTGTTGGAACTTACAAAACAAAATATTTAAATGGACAAAAGAATGGCGAAGCAATTGCAAAATACTATAATGGGGATACTGCACATATTCTTATCTATAAAAATAATTTTTTAATTAAAGAGACGTATTACAGTGAGCTTAATTATGATGGAACTCAATATAGTTCATATATAAGTTCGACAAGTGAATGGAAATATGATTCCACCATGAAAATAGCTTTTGGGAATGACCCCATTGATGGGTTTTATGGAGTAGCTAATAAAAATGGGAATTGGGTTGAATACTTCCCTAATGGGGTAAAAAAGTATGAAGGTAATTATAATAATGGAGAACGAATAGGTTTATGGAGATGGTATTATCAAAGTGGGATTCTAAGAATTACGGCAGATTATTCTAAGAATATTTGGCATCATTATGATTCCACAGGAACATTTGTGTCGAATTTAAAAGAGGAGTTTCTAACAATATTAACTGCTAGGATATGGTGGATCAAAAGAACTAAACCAATAGGTGATTCAAAACTAACATTATTGTCTTCATCAGGTGAAGAGCCATATTTTTTTGAATATGATGGAAGTATCATAAACCCATTTTCGGATAAAATAGTTATCGGATACTGTAGTCTGATTGGAGACAATTTATCATTATCAATACTGGGTAAAAGATATGTTAGTGATGATAAATACTATCAATATAAAATTGTTTCTGATAGCGATAGTAAAATCAAATTAAAACTCCTATACAAAAAATAACCTACACCCCCATCGGCACATCCATCAACAACACCTCACAATCACTATCAGCTTTTAAATTAAATTGAGCAGTGTCCCACACGCCTAATGCGTCACGGGTTTGCAGGGTATGTCCATCAATTGTGACGGTGCCATTTATCACAAATATATATACACCATTTCCTTCTTTTTTAATATGATATTCTGTTGTAAAACCTGAGCTTAGTTTGCCCATGTGGAACCACGCATCTTGGTGTATCCAAACTCCGGCATCGGCTTCATCGGGTGAGAGTATTTGTTGCAGGTGATTGATGCGGTCCGATTCGTTCAGGGTGATTTGTTGGTAGCGGGGTGTTACATCTTTTTTGTTGGGGAATAGCCAAATCTGGAACAGCTTTACAGGCTTGTCCTTATTGGCATTATATTCACTGTGAACCACGCCAGTTCCGGCACTCATCACTTGTATATCATTTTGGCGAATCACTTCTTTGTTGCCCATATTGTCCTGGTGTTCCAAATCGCCTTCTAATGGAATTGTTATAATTTCCATATTGTCATGCGGGTGCTGCCCGAAACCCATACCGCCCGCTATATTATCATCATTGAGCACACGCAGCACCCCAAAGTGCATACGCGAAGGATCATAATAACTGGCAAAACTAAAACTGTGGTGGGCATCAAGCCAGCCGTGGTTTGCGTGGCCGCGAGTAGCTTCTGGATGAAAAATGTATTGTGACATAATTTTGTTTTTTGTATATAACAAGATGACTGATGAAATAGTTTGAAAATAAATATTAATTGATGATGGATTTTTTCAGGATTCCATTTTCAAAAATGAGCTTGCCATCTTTCAATATCCAAGTTTCGGTTACTATTTTTCCTATTGTTTTTTTGGTAACTTCTTTAATATCCATACCAAGCATTGAACACATTTCTATGGTATATCCAGTTGTGAACATCCCTTTTAAAATATTGTTGAACATTTGCTCACCAAATTTGAGTTTGTATTTATCAGCTTCCCATTTATAATAAGTTTTATATTTCCTTTGAATTCCCAGGGTCGGTTCAATAGGCAAAGCAATTTTCTTCCCCTTAGTATTTTGAAAAATCACAGAGAGCGATGAATACGCATCATCCATCTTTATATCGGTGCAAGTCCAAACTTCACCTGTTTTTGTGTCTAACAATATACCTTTATCCAAGTCAACTGCTGTTGCAATCAGTTCATCCCTGAACACAAACTTTTTTCCAATGGCAAGTTTCTTTTGTTTCTGAAAATAACCATCCACTATAAATGGGAAAGTATGTTCAAACCCACCTTGATAAATATAGTATAATGTATCATTGTTTGAAAGGTTAATCAGTTTGAATGCAAAGTCATGTCCCATACCGTAGTTGGCACTATCAGTCATGGGTTTTAGTACATCTATTACCTGAAAATATTTTCCAAACAGTCTATCATATTTTGTATGATTATTCTCATCGGGATAATATATATTTTCGGGAACGTCTTTGTCTATTTTATAATCGAGAATAAATCCTGAATAGCCAAATTGTTTGAGGTCGTCATTCAGTGGTTTTACATATAATGTTTGACCTTTGTATAAAAATCCATTTTCGCCAAGGAAATTTTTGGTACTGTCAAAAATGGGCGAAGGTTTATCAGCTCGGCAAATAATTGCTTGGCAAATGAGTATTATAGTTAATGAGAGAATTTTGTTAATCATAATTTGTATTTTCTTATTGCAAATATAATAACAGAAATGCAAAGGGTTTGTTTATTTAATTGAAATTATAATATGCCCGTTATTGAGATGGACAAGGGCAAGCATATTCTGATGGGCGAAGTGGCTTCGCCGCGGCGAACGAGGGTGTATACTTGCCGAGTCTTATTTATTCGGAATTTTATGTCGCTATTCAACTCCTTCAGAGTTGCCTTCAAGGTAGCTTTTTCTCCCTGCTCCCGATATGTATCGGGATCATGCAGGGTTATTCATATTCAATTTTTTCAGAGTTGCCTTCAAGGTAGTTTTTTCTCTCTGTCCGCCGCGGCGGATCATGCAGGGTTATTCATATTCAACTCCTTCAGAGTTATTAGAAAGAATCCTGAAGGGATTCAATATGAATAACCCCAAATGCAATTTGGGGAGACTGAAAAGCGACGAACTACAACTCTGAAGGAGTTGAATATCTGAGCATACGCCCAATGGGTTCCATTGCTTCGGGAATTAGTCACTCATACACACACAACTGCACGTCGTTTCTCGCATCCGATAGCTATCGGATGACGGCGGGGGCTAGGCTACCCAAACAACATCCTTAAATAAAACATCGGGTTCCCAAACTTTGAACGCAGGTCGATATTGGCAAACATGCAGGAGATAGTGTCTCTGAATTCTTTGTTGCGGGCGGCTTTGTTCACTACAAAATTGAAAAGAAATTTATATCTGCAAAATTTCAAAAGTGTGGAGCCGACCCTTGATTCATGTCCCAATTCATTGTATGGATTTTCGCTAAAGTAATCGGCAAAGAATATTTTTTATATAATGTATTTTAAGAAACTATAATAGATCCGGCTTTTTTATTGGGGGCATACATCACTCTGATATTTATTAAGTATTCTCGGCCTTTTATTAGTGGTAATTTAATTTTTGCATTATTTTCAGTCCCGCTATCATCATCGCCGGCTAGATAATAGTTTTCTTTTTTTGCCTTTTCAGAAATCACCATCACCGTATCTAGATCACCAATGGTTTGAAAAGTATATTTCTTTGTAGTAGGTGCAATAAAAATGAAATCGTCTTGTTTACCCGAAGCTGCTTTTATAGGCATTGAATGATGTACTTGAAGTTTTGCCATTGATTTTGATGCCACTACAGGATAGAAAGATTTAACTCCTTTTATATCATTTGCAGATAGGATTCCGGGAGGGAATATCCCTGCTTTATATGCAGCAGGTTGTAATACGAGTCCTGGGCCAAATTCATATTCCATTATTGACTTAGGGTCCCAAGCGGAGCCTTGTACCTGGTTGGGTGCTAATTTACTGATTATATTAGAATCAATTTCGTTTTTTGGCCAGTTGTTAGGTGGTGCTGAAAATGCCGCATAAACTGCATTTGTGTCCCATTCGATACCTGAAAACGGGCTTTGATGTTCGTGCTGGAAACCAATGGTATGGCCAATTTCATGCAGGGCAGTCGTCATTCCATAGCTATCGGCTGTTAAGTCCCAGCCAAAATTCATTGTTTTTTCAGTTTTGGGAATAGTTAATATATCTCGACCAACATACGACCAAGAGCCATCAGTATAGTCAAAACCAATTCTAACCAATGAATCATCAACAGTTGAAATTTCTTTAAAAGAAATGCCAATGCCCAATGCTTTCCATACTTTGAAAGCTTTTCTCACCACATTTTTTTGCGGCTCACTGCCTTCAATAAACATATACTTTATTTCTGTGCCGTTTACCCATTTCAAACTGCTTGAAAGGATGAAGCCCATTCTATGTTGAGACACACCTTGTTCAAAAACCCTTTGGATAGTTATGGGTTGTTTACAATGTTTTTTTTTCTGGTTAATTTTATTCATAATATAATTTAGTGGTTAGTCTCGTTTTAGAACGAGAGTGGTCAGTGGTGCTCTCCTCCATTTGCCGTGTCTCGGCCAACAGACGAGAGGGTAGGCGGGTCGCCGGTACCATCCGCGGCGGCGGCCTAGCTACTTTATACTTTTATCTTTAATCTTTCTTCTACGGTTTGTACCCCGATTCTGTAAATATCTTGCTATAATCTTTCTCTTTAAGCAACATTTCCAGGGTCACGTCTTGGTGCGTGTCCATATATTTTTTCACAATTTTGTATCCTACCCATATACCCAAACGTGGTGCTGCTCTATCAGGAATATCTTGCCCCTGTGTGAAAGGACCATCTTTGAAATAGCGTTCCGTTTTTTCTTGGTCATTGCTAAAGAAAAGCTTTTTGCCCGCGAAATGTTCCCAAATTTGCTTTTCATTTTCATTTAACCACTTCAATTGCACCTCTGAGTATTCCCTTCTGATACTATCATGTTCTTGGGGTAACATGGCATCGATATAATACTGTTGCATGCCGTTCAAAATCATTCGCTGCATAAAAACTGGACTTTCTCCTATATCGCCAAATGTAAATCCAAACAAAGCGTCGGCTACACGTTTTCCAAAATATTCTGGTGCATATTTTTGGTATCTATATATGGGCAAATCGGGCAAAGCTTTGTATAAAGGATGGTCAGCTCCAAGGAAATATTCTAAGCTGAGTGAGATTGATTTTTCATATGTAGCTGCTCCATTTGCACGCGTTCCAGTATTTAGGGTTATCAAAGTGGGAAGTTTCCCATTGGGGAAATAATATTTAAATCTACTATATACAGCGGCTCCAACTTTATCAAGTTGTTTTAGGTCTTTAAATTTCTCATGCACATCTTTCATCAAATTACGCATGGGATAGTTTTGAAAATAGAAATGTTTCAATGAATCAAGCACTAGGTTCTGCGGTATGTTTGGATATTGGTCCATAACAATTTGGCCTATCCAAATGCGAAAAAAAATGGGGTCTGCTTTTTTTAAACTGTCGGTAAACTTAAAAAAATCTGCTTCCTGTATATTCCATATTCGTTCGTCAAGCCTTACTATGGTTGGCTTATAGGCTTCTTCATCCACGTTAATGTCCAGCCTGTCGTTTTTACAACTGCAAATAAAAAGCGTTAGCAGACAAAGGCTTGAAATATTTCTCTTTGTTTTAAAGTTCATAAGTTACATTTGCACTTTAATAAATCAATGGGTAAAAAAAGCCCACAAACATACACCAAGGTATAAAACACAAAATTATTATATATGAAAAAGTTTTCAACTGTATTACTCATGCTTGCTATTTGCAGCTCCTCATTTTCTCAAACAAGAAAAACGAACACCCAGCGTTTCGGTTTCCGTACTTCAGCAAATTTTTGCTGGATTAAATCTACCGACAAACTATTGGTGAATGACGGAATAAAACTTACTGGAAGCTATGGCTTTAACTTTCAAGAGAAAATATACAAAACCCTTTGGTATGAAATAGGAATGGATGTTTCGAGAATTGATGGTAGGTTGACAAATAATTATTTACAGTCTTTTCAACGTGTAGAACCAAAAGATTCAAATGCAACTAAAGGAGCTTCATATAATATGAAG
Source organism: Chitinophagaceae bacterium (assembly GCA_043750035.1). Classification (GTDB taxonomy): domain Bacteria; phylum Bacteroidota; class Bacteroidia; order UKL13-3; family UKL13-3; genus CANJUD01. Next base: position 1,866 of record JAYVCI010000111.1, on the reverse strand, counting down.
TTGAATTATATAGAAATCCCTTTCTCATTCATTGGTAAAACAAGTGAGATTGGCTATATGACCTACACTTTCCAAGGCGGGTTAACTCCAGCATTTTTACTTTCTCAAAACGCTACTATTAAAAAAGCTGATTCTGTTGGAGGCGAATTTACAGGAAAATTAAATTCTAACCGCAAAGATGATTATGTGTCCACTTCAGATGATATTAACTTTTTTAGAATGGCATTTGTGATGGGTGCAGGTGCTGAATATGCTTTAACAAAGGAAGTTTCCATAGTAGGCGGATTTCGCTACAGCAATGGCCTTTTCCGTGTTAACAAAAACAAAGCATACGATGCGTTCCGTACAAATTACTTTGCAGTAAGTGTGGGTATATTGTTCTAGTAAGTTAAAAGTGATAAGTTGAAAACTATCCCGATAGTTGTCGGAAGTGAAAGTATATATCAGCATAACATTTTTGGCTATTTTGTAACTCATTATTAGCTCTAACATAATACTTTAATTGTGCCCAAGATAGCCCTGGCCCAGATTAACCCACATATTGGGAACATCAGGTCAAACCTCGATAAAGTTATTTCATATACAAAAGAAGCGGCCAAGCAAGATGCTTCATTGGTGGTATTTCCTGAGTTGGCAATATGCGGCTACCCCCCACTCGATTTATTGTACTTCGACGATTTTATTAATAGCTGTACCGATGCTATTACCGAACTTGCCACCTACTCAAAAAATATTGGGATAATAGTTGGCGGCACATCGGTGAATCCTGTTAAAGAAGGAAAAGATTTATATAATACCGCTTTCTATTTATACCAGGGCAAAATAAAACAAATGGTACATAAAACTTTGTTGCCCACTTACGATGTGTTTGACGAGTACCGATATTTTGAACCCAACAAATCATTTAGCACAATAGAGCATGAAGGTATGAAGATTGCCCTAACCATTTGTGAAGATATTTGGGACTTAACCGATGACCCATTATATACCCAAAGCCCGATGTCGCAATTGCACGGTGCAGATATGATGGTAAATATTTCTGCATCTCCTTTTTCATACACCCAGCCACATACACGTTCTGAGATTTTGAACGCCAATGTGCTCAAATACAAAATGCCCATTATATATGTGAACCAATGCGGGGCACAAACTGAACTGATTTTTGACGGTGGCTCCATGGCAATTGCGACAAATGGAAATCAGGTTTTAAAATCGAATACATTTGAAGAATCACTGTCTTATATTTCTTCTGAAACGCTTTTTGAGGGAACTGATACTTCAAACATAATCGAGCATACACCATACGAACTTATACATGATGCACTTATACTGGGCATCCGAGATTATTTCCATAAATCTGGCTTTACCAAAGGGATACTTGGCCTGTCGGGTGGGGTGGATTCTGCATTGGTTTTATATATAGCTTCTAAAGCACTTGGCTCTGAAAATGTTTTGCCTGTGATGATGCCCTCACAATATTCATCGGCCCACTCCATTTCCGATTCTGAACTATTGTGCCACAACTTGGGGATTGACTTTAAAACGATTGGCATCAGCGATATTTTTGATAATTTCGTACAAACACTCCAACCACATTTCGAAAACAAAGGGGCGAATATCACGGAAGAGAATATTCAATCACGCATTAGGGCTGTTATGCTGATGGCATTGAGCAACAAGCATGGCCATATACTGCTAAACACCAGTAACAAAAGCGAACTAGCCACAGGCTATGGCACCTTGTATGGCGATATGTGTGGCGGCCTGTCCGTGATTGGCGATTTATATAAAACCCAAGTGTTTGAATTATGCGATTACATAAACCGTGATAAGGAAATCATTCCAACAAATATTCTCACCAAAGCC
>JAYVCI010000110.1:0-11942 GCA_043750035.1 Chitinophagaceae bacterium | reverse complement strand
CTTTATCTTCTGGAAACTATACCCGCAATTGGGATTTTGGCGATGGGGGAAGTGACACTACAGCTATGCCTACCTATAGCTATTCTAATTATGGGGATTACACCGCAAGCCTTATCGTAACAACCGACTCGGGCTGTATGGATACTGCAACTGTAAATATTACTGTTAACCCCGAACCTGTTGCCATGGCATGGGTAAACAATGCTTCTCAATGTTTAAATGGAAATAACTTTATGTACATGGATTCATCAACTATTGCTATGGGAAGTTACACCCGTGAATGGGACTTTGGTGACGGCACTACAGATACATCGGCAAATCCTTCGCATACCTATACTGCTGATGGTGTGTACAATGCCAGCCTGAAAATTACCAGCGATATGGGTTGTGTGAGTACCGCTTCGTGGAATGCAACAGTAAACCCTATGCCTCTTGCTGATGCTTGGGTAAACAATGACAAGCAATGCCTGAAAGGAAATGACTTTGCATTTGCTGATTTCTCTAGTATTTCGTATGGTTCCTATACACGTTTATGGGACTTTGCTGATGGCTTGACCGACACATCTATTAACCCCACACATACCTACGCAGCAGATGGTTCATATAGTACCAGCCTGATTATCACTAGCGATATGGGTTGTATGGATACTGCAATTTTGGATATTACGGTAAACCCTATGCCTACTTCAGTTGCATGGGTGAACAATGAAATCCAATGCTATAATGGTAATAGCTTCTCATTTTTAGACTTCTCAACCATACCTTCCGGAACCTATTCACTATTGTGGAATTTTGGTGATGGAAGTTCTGATACTATTTCAAGTCCTATGCATTCTTATGCTACAGAAGGCAACTACACCGCTGAACTTATACTAACTAGCGATATGGGATGTATTGATACTGGCTCTTTAGCCATATTGGTAAATCCTTCTACTGTATTATCATTATATGTTAGTAGTACCTCACAATGCTTAACTGGCAATAGCTTTACGTTTGCCGATTCGTCAACACTTACTTCAGGAACTTATACCCGTATGTGGGATTATGGTGATGGTGGAAGTGACACAGCAGCAATGCCCACCTATAATTATTCTAATTATGGAGAATACACCGCAAGCCTTATTACAACAACCGACTCAGGCTGCATGGATACTGCAACCGTAAAAATAACTGTGAACCCTGAACCCATTGCCATGGCATGGGTAAGCAGCACTACACAATGCTTAAACGGAAACAACTTTGCACATATTGACTCTTCTACTATAGTTATGGGTAGCTTTACCAGATTATGGAACTTTGGTGATAACACCACAGATACATCGGCCAATCCTTCGCATAGTTATAGTACTGATGGGGTTTACAATGCCAGCCTTACAATTACCAGCGATATGGGCTGTGTGAGCACCGCCACTTGGGTTACTACTGTACACCCATCGCCAGTTGCTGATGCATTTGTAAACTTGGACACCCAATGTTTTAAAGGGAATGACTTTGCATTTGTTGACTTCTCAAGTATTTCATCTGGTTCATATACTGTTTTATGGAATTTTGGCGATGGTAATTCTGACACTATCAACAACCCTTCGCATACCTACAGTGCAGATGGCTCATATATGACCAGCCTAATTGTTACTAGCGACATGGGATGTACTGATACTTCAAACTTGAATATTAAAGTAAGCCCTATGCCAAATGCTGTTGGATGGGTGAACAATAATAACCAGTGCTTTACTGGAAACAGTTTTGCGTTTTTAGATTTCTCAAACATCCCAGCGGGCTCATATAGTGTTTTATGGACTTTTGGAGATGGAAATTCAGATACAAGTGCAGGCCCAACGCACTCGTATCTTAATTCAGGCAACTATGCAGCTAACCTGATATTGACAAGTGATATGGGATGCATTGACACAAGTTCTTTAGCCATATTGGTTAATCCTTCTGTTTCGCAATCATTATATGTGAGCAAAACTTCTGATTGTTTAAATGGTAACAGTTTCATGTTTGCAGATTCATCTACTCTTTCTTCAGGAAGCTATACACGCATTTGGTATTATGGCGACGGAGGATCCGATAGCCTTGCAACTAACAATTACAGCTACTCAAATTCTGGCGACTATACCGCAAGCCTTATAACTATAACCGACTCTGGTTGTGTAGATACTACCTCAGTAAAAATAACGGTGAATCCAAACCCAGTTGCTAAAATTGGCACCAATACGATGAGTGCATGTTTGAATGGGAACAATTTTATGTTTAGTGATTCATCTGCAATTGCATCTGGTTCTTATGCCCGCTTGTGGGACTTTGGCGATGGCAGTACAGATACTGCTTCAATGCCTAATCATACCTACGCTAATACTGGTAATTATATAGTTTCGTTAAAACTAACATCTAATGCGGGCTGTACCGATAGTATTGCTATTTCTGTTACCGTAAATCCTTCGCCTAAAGCTGTTTTGAAAGTTAACAATGCTACCCAGTGTTTGGGTGGGAACAGTTTTGTTTTCAATGATTCAAGTTCAATATCTGGCGGCACTTATAGCCGTGTTTGGAATTTCGGGAACAGTATAACTGACACCGCTGCATCTCCTAAAATAACTTATGCTGCTGCAGGAGTATATAATGTATCTCTCACCATTACTTCTGACAAGGGTTGTTCAGAAATGATGACAATAACGGTTAAGGTTAATCCCAATCCTGCTGCTATTGCTACTGCAAATGGCCTTACTGCTTTCTGTACCGGTGGCAGCACTGTGTTAACAGCTAACACTGGCCTTGGTTACACCTACCAATGGAAACGCAATGGAACCAATATTGCAGGTGGTATCGATACCATGCTTGCAGTAAATACTACTGGTTCCTATACTGTAACTGTAACAAACTTATCGGGATGCACCAATACAAGTAATGCTATCAACATAACAGTAAATGCCAAGCAAAGTATGGGCACTATTACTGGTAAAGCGGTTGTAAATGTGCCAAATGTTGAAACCTATTCTGTACCCTTTGTTGCAGGTATTACTTATACCTGGGTGGTTACTGGCGGTAATATTATAAGTGGCCAAGGCAGCAATGCCATACAGGTACAATGGAGCAAAATAGGAAATGGTTTTGTAAAAGTTGTAGCTGATTGCTATGATACCTCAGTGCTCAATATCAGTATTCCCAATGGTATTGCAAATGTTACAAACAGCAAAGTAGAGATATTCCCCAACCCTACAAATGGCAATGTAACAATCAAATTGCCCGAAGGAAATACTTATAATATTATTCGTGTATTCGACCTTACAGGCAAATTGGTATTGACCCATAACCTTAATGGCGAAAAGCAATTAAATATAAACCTTGAGTCGTATAACGAAGGTGTATATATTATAGAGATGACAGGCAAAGATTCTATCACCAAAGAAAAAATTGTACTTGCACGCTAGAAATTAAATAATATATTTTCAAAAGTAGATTCGAGTATTATAGATTGCCTTAATAAGTTTTTTTGCCCATCTATCACCCTTAATAGAAAAGCCTCAAATTTTTTGAGGCTTTTCTATTATACATTTGCCCCATGAAAATTAAGTTTTGTGGAGCCGACAGGCATGTTACAGGTAGCCGTCATTTATTAACGCTGGATGATGGTTATCAAATACTGATGGACTGCGGCATGTACCAAGGGCGTGGGGTTGATACGGATGTACTGAATCGTGAATTTCTGTTCGATCCGCACAAAGTAAATGCTGTGCTGTTAAGCCATGCACATATCGACCATGCGGGTTGTCTGCCTCGCATGATAGTAAAAGGATTTTATGGAAAAATATATTGTACCCCGCCTACCAAAGACTTAGCTCGTTTGTTGTTATTGGACAGTGCCTATATACAATTGCACGATCTTAAATATGTAAACAAACGCAGGGCTAAAAGAGGGGAAACACTTCTTGAACCAATGTATAGTGAAGACGATGTAATGCAAACTATATCGCAAATGGAAACCATACATTACAATGAACATTTCAGTCCGCACCCACAGATTGATTGCCATTATACCGATGCAGCACATATATTGGGCTCGGCTGCGGTGCATTTGGATATTACAGAAAATGGCACCGTAACCAAACTCACCTTCACTGGCGATATAGGCCGACCCAATGATATGATATTGCCACAGCCGCAAACTTTTCGGCAGGCAGATTATATCATTAGCGAATCAACTTATGGAAATAGAATACATCCGAAAACGGCAGTGCAGGAAGAAAAACTATTACAGGTAGTTAATGAAACTTGTGTGGTGAACAAAGGCAAACTAATTATACCCGCATTTAGTGTTGACCGTACCCAAGAACTTATATATGCCCTGGACAGAATGACAAATGAAAAGAAACTGCCGCCCATTAAAGTGTATATTGACAGTCCTTTATCGCTGGGAGCAACTGGTATTACCCGCAAGTACAAAGACTATTATAATAATGGTTTAATTGAATATTTGAAACACGACCCTGAAAATGATGCTTTCGATTTCCCCAATTTAATATATGTAGGTAGCAAGGAACAATCCATGGCTATAAATAACAATAACGCCCCCTGTATTATTATATCCGCATCAGGTATGGCAGAAGCAGGGCGTGTAAAACACCATATAAAAAACAATATAGAAAACAAAGCAAATACTATATTGCTTGTGGGCTACTGCACCCCCGAAAGCCTTGGTGGACGATTAAAGAATGGAGATGAAGAAGTGAAGATATTTGGCGATATGTATAAAGTAAATTGCCGTATAGAAACATTGGAAGGATATTCTGCCCATGGTGATTATAATGAAATGCTACAATATCTCTCCTGCCAAAATCCTGCTCTGGTAAAGAAAATATTTTTAGTACACGGAGAAATTGAAGCCCAGACAAATTTTTTAAAACTGCTCCACGAAAAAGGTTTTAAACATGTGGAGATTCCTGAGCTGGGGGACGAGTTTAGTATCATCCCTCCCGATAGTTATCGGGAAGTAAGTACAACCGATTACTGACTACTGATTACTGATTACTGACTACTACCCCCCATGCTAAAAAACAAATTCCTCACCCCAATTACTATTATATTCTTTCTATTCTCCTGCTCAGATAGTAAAGATGTTAAAATTAAAAGCGATTTAACAAAAGGCAAACTGAATGGTAAAATCAAAACATTGACATTGATGATCTATCCTTATATACAACAATCGGAAGATTATGTGAAAGGAGACATCATAAATAAGCACCTATACAAATATAATGAAAAAGGTATGGTTACAGAACACACTGTATATAATACATCCGGGGGTTGGGATAGTAAATCCATGCCCAAGTATGATGATAAAGGAAACATAATAGAGAGTAGCGAATTTAAACCCGATAGCAGCTTAGATAAAAAGGTTATTTTCAAGTATGACGATAAAGGAAATCAGATAGAGATTGATATATACAAACCCATTGGTGGTTTATATAGCAGGGCAATTAAAAAATATGATGATAAAAACAACGAGGTAGAACATAGTGAGTATGACCATGAGGGTAAGTTAAACGGGAAAGCTACTTATAAATACGATGGCAGGGGTAACGAATTGGAACTGAAGTATTATAATCCGGATGGGAGTGTCATAAATAAGAACACCAGAAAGTATGATGATAAAAACAATATAATTGAAATTACATTGTATAATTCAATGGATACCATAGCAGGCACTTCCTATTATAAGTATGACGACAAAGGCAATACCATAGAAGTTAAAAGGTATCGGTCAGATGGGATTTTAAGTACCAAATCTGTTTATAAATATGAATATGATAAATATAATAACTGGATAAAAAAGGTAGAATATAATACCGAAGAAAAACCTATAAGAATTGATGAACGAATAATGGAATATGATAATGCTGGGAATAAATAATAGACCTCTTTCATAATTGACATCCGATAGCTATCGGATGTCAATCATAAAAGAGCTTCACTATACTTTCTCCACTGAAGCTATCTTTAAATTCTTGATTATTTTACTATATAATAATTTTTCGTCAATGGGTTTAGATATATAGTCATTCATACCTGCAGCTTTTGATTTTTCAACATCTATAGTTGTTACATCTGCTGTAAGGGCAATAATTGGGATATCGGATTGCATTGTATTACGAATATAAGTGGTTGCATCAAAGCCATTCATTTCGGGCATTTGTAAATCCATCAAAATAATATCATACATATTTTTTTGTAATTTTTCTATGGCAATTTTCCCATTGCTTGCAATATCGAATTCAAATCCAAAATCAGTTAATATTATTTTTAATAAAAGCTGGTTCAGTGCCACATCTTCTACCACCAATACTTTTACGTTTTTTATTTGGGTTTCCCCATTCAATGCTTCAGTTTCCGCATGTATTTTTTCTTTCGTTTTCTCAAAACTAAGTACAAAACTAAAAGTAGAGCCTTTACCCACTTCGCTTTTTAGCATAACTGTTCCTCCTTGAAGCTCTACCAGTTGTTTCACAATGGCAAGTCCTAAACCTGTTCCTCCGTAAGAGCTACTGCTTTCAGTATGGGCTTGTTCAAAATTATCAAAAATATTCCCCATTTTATTTTCAGGAATACCGATACCTGTATCTGTTATTGTAAACTCGATGGTTGCTTTTACGGCATCTGCTTTCACAAGACTAATATTTAACATTATCTTTCCTTCTGCAGTAAACTTTACAGAATTACTTACCAGATTTAAAATTATTTGACGCAAACGCATGGGGTCGCCCACCAATACTTCAGGAATGGCATTATCATATTCTGCAACAAATTCTAAATTTTTTTCCTTGATTTTTTCCTCAAACATTTGACGCATGGCAGTTATGGAATCGGATAATTTAAACGGTGTTTGTTCAAAGGTCATCTTCCCAGCATCCACTTTGGCAAGATCAAGTATATCGTTAATTAAAACAATCAAAGCATCGCCCGATACTTTAATTGCAGTAATGTAGTCTTGTTGTTTTTCATCTAATTTTGTTTTAAGCACCACATTGGTAAACCCCACAATGGCATTCATGGGTGTTCGTATTTCGTGGCTCATGTTGCTCAAAAATTGCTGCTTTGCCCTCACCAGAGATTCTGCAACCTCAAGTTGGGCTTCCAATGCTTTCTTTTCTATTGCAACTAATTCAAGTGCTTTACCCCTTACTTCAGTAACATCTGTAAAAGCAAGGACAATTAAATCTTCGTTTTTACTTTGCTGAATAATGCGATGTGCATTGAGCAGCATTATTTTATGACCTATTGCTGGAAATACATGCTCTACTTCAAAATCGTGAAAGCGGTTATTTTTTGGAATGATGTCTTCGAGCAATTCACGAAGCTTGAGTATATTCCATTCACTGTTGCCCAATTTATATAGTGATATGCCTATGCATTCATCTTCGGTTACGCGAAATGTTTTGCAGAATGATTTGTTGGCCGATTTAATTCGTATATTTTTATCGAGCATAAGCACAGGTTCGTGTACAGTATCAAGTATGACTTCATAATAGGTATATAACTCTTCTACTTGCAGAATACGGGCGTGCAGTTCCTGGTTACTGGTGGTGAGCTCCTCATTGGTACTCTCTATTTCTTCTTTCGATGTTTCCAGTTCTTCATTGAGGCTCTGCAGTTCTTCGTTGCTCGAAATAATTTCTTCATTGGCACTTTGTAGTTCTTCGTTCACTGCTTCTTGGTCGTGGGTGATTGAACCCATATCGGAGCGGGCGGCAGCAAGTTCTTCTTCCAGTTTTTTTATCCTGCGGTCTTTGGCCAAAGTGTTACTCTTAACACCTTTCACACCATTATCTATCATATCAGTCTGCTGCTGACCGCTGAACACAATAAGTAGCAATGGTTCTTCGCCCTCTACCTTTAGGGGCGATACTTCTATGTTCACTATTTGTATGGTATTGCCCTCAATATCCCGATTCATCTCAATGCCAGTTTTTCGCACAGTGCGTTTTGTTTTTATGGCATGGTGAATAGCATTGCGTAGTTCAAATGTAATTTCGAGATGGGCCATCTTCAGAATGTTAAAGCTGGCTTTACCCGATGCGTGCTGCAAATACAACGATGTGGTACCTCTGAACTGCAGTATATCCATATCATGGTTTATAATTACACTTGCCGGCATATAGCGTGAAAGCAGTGCGGAATCGAAAGCACTGCCCAAGTTGCCATTGGCAGTAATTGGCAGCTTTTTGGAGATATCAGGTGCTATAACATTTTTATTGTGCGTGGTAATTTGAGAAACACGAGGCAATATATCTGCTATCCGGTGTGTGCCCGAATTTTTTTTGCGTGAGTATATTTTATACTTTTTGTTGAGCGACGTATATAGCTGTTCCGTTGCACCGATGGTTTCTGCCTTACCCAACATCAAGCATCCATCTTCGTTAAGTGCATAATGAAAAGTGGTGATGGCTTTTTTCTGAGCAGCAGTATCCAGATAGATAAGAAAGTTGCGACAACTTATAAAGTCCATGCGTGAAAAGGGAGGGTCGAGCAAAATATTGTGTTGGGCAAATACACTTATATCCCGAAGCGATTTAGAGATTCGGTACTTATCCTTAACTTTTGTAAAAAATTTCTGAAGGCGTTGGGGCGAAACATTTTTAAGTTGTGACATTGAATACTCACCTATGCGGGCTACGTTGATAGCCTCTGCACTGAGGTCGGAAGCAAAAATCTGAAAAGGGATTTTAGTGGTTTTGTTGGCTTGTAACTCCAGCAATAGCATGGCAATGGAATACACTTCTTCGCCCGTGGCACAGGCAGCCACCCATATACGCATTGTTTGGCCAGCTTTTTTGTTTTTTAGCAACCTGGGGAGCACTGTGTTTTTTAAATGCACGAAGGCATCGGTATCTCTAAAAAAATCGGTTACATTGATAAGCATATCCTGATAAAGCAGCTCCAACTCATTGTTTTTTAGCCTAATCATCTCAGCATATTGCTTTAGTGTTTTTAGCTTGTTTATCAATACTCTTCTAAGTATTCGCCGCTTCACGGTGTTCATTTTATAATGGCTGAAATCAACGCCTTTTTGTTTATGTAAAAACTGAAGAATGGTTTTGAGGTGTGGGTCGCTGCTTTCAATATCTTCTTCGGGTCTGGGTTGAAGTGTTTTTCGTTTTACCAAAGGGTGTTTGCTCATAAGGGTTAGCTCCTCCGCAATTTCTTTGGGCGACAGCACAAAATCAACTATACCCTCAGCAATGGCCGAATGGGGCATACTGCTGAATTTAGCCGAATCGTCTTGGGCAAATGTTATCCCGCCGGCCAGCTTTATTTCTTTCAACCCGCGTGTGCCATCACTGGCACTGCCTGATAGCACAATGCCAACCACATTCTCCTTGTGCGTTTCGGCCAATGACGAAAAAAGCACATCAATTGATAGGTTGGAGGTTTTGTTTTTGGGTCGGGGAATTAATTTTATATGGCCGTCCATAACCTCAATTTCTTTATTGTAGGGAATTACATACACATTATTGGGAACCATTTTCTCCATATCATCAATCTCCTGCACTTTCATTTTGGTTTGCCTCGATAAAAGCGGTACCAACAAACTTTTGTGGTCGTGGCTTAGGTGCTGCACATATATATAGGCCATGCCCGTTGTGGGCGAAAGGTTTTGCAGAAGGAGTGTAATGGCCTCCAGCCCACCGGCAGATGCACCAATGGCCACCACAGGAAAAGGATGCACCACTTTTTTAACTTCCTTATGGGGTGTTTTGCTCTGCACTTTTACACTACCCAGCTTCAGTTTTGGCTTAACCTTACCATTTGATGGCGATTTGCTGGATGTTTCTTTTTTAGAAACAGCCTTCTTTTTGTTAGTGGTGGGGGTGGGTTTCATTTTCATCGGTATTTATGTGGGAAGCATTATTCATTGATAACAGCCCCTGGTATAGTTGATATTTATAGCTATTGCCAACGCCGATGATTGTTGGAATAACCTATATAATATTTGGTATCTATCGGTATGGCAAACTTAGGTTTTTAAATCCATGTATTGTTATTATATTTTGGTGGGGTAACAAATTTGGTTACAAACAAATTTATTGTAATCAAAAATTATTGTTACATTTGAGGCAAAAATTAAATGAATTTACCTTGTAGAAGTAAAAAAACGGGGAAGCAGAAAACCTATATCGTATGCAAAAAACAAACATGATATCATGCAAAAAATAATATTCACAATACTGCTAGCATACAGCACTGTTGGGTATTCTCAATGGTGGAGCGAATTGGGAGGTAAAAGTTCATTTACGGCAAATTCGCAAATTTATGCTATTTGTAGGGACAAAGCAGGATCTTTATATGCTGCTGGGTATTTCACCAATAAAGTAGGGAAACAATATGTGGCAAAATGGGATGGTACTAAATGGGGAGCATTGGGTGGCGACACCAGCACATTCTTTATCAGGTACGATCCAATTTACACCTTATGTACCGATGACGCTGGAAATGTTTATGCCGCAGGCCATTTTATAAATTCTAAATATAAATATTTTGTAGCAAAATGGAATGGCACCAATTGGGCAGAATTAGGAACGGGTACCAATGCTTTAAATGCAAAATATAATATTTTAACAATTTGCAGCGATGCCAAAGGAAACATTTATGCAGCCGGAGATATTTTTGATTCAAGTGGTGTTTCCGCTGTAGCCAAGTGGAACGGTATTAACTGGTATAAGTTGGGCAGCGACAGCAATGCATTAAATGCCAATAGTTATATTCACTCAATATGTACCGATGCTTTAGGGAATGTGTATGCTGCAGGTTTTTTTAAAAATTCAAATGGGAAATGTTATGTGGCCAAATGGAACGGCAAACAATGGACTGAACTTGGCAAAGACAGCAACGCATTAAATGCCAATAAGCGTGTACACTCCATATTTGCAGATGCACTGGGAAATGTGTATGCCGCAGGAGAGTTTACCAATTCAAATGGAAAATGCTATGTAGCAAAATGGAATGGAATTAATTGGACGGAGTTGGGCAATGGGAACAATGCACTAAATGCAAATAGTAGAATACTCTCAATATGCATGGGTGCAGGAAATAATATTTATGCAGGTGGGTGGTTTGCTAATTCAAGAGGTAAAGGATATGTGGCAAAATGGAATGGCATATATTGGACCGAATTAGATACTGTCATTAATCCATTGGATGCAGATGAAGCTATCAATTCAATTTGTGCCGATGCCGCAGGAAATGTATATGCCGCAGGAAGTTTTTATAGTTTTAAAGGTTATCATTATTGTGCAAAATACACAAGTAATACCGCAGCAATAAGTGATATATATGGCGATAACGAATTTAAAGTTTACCCTAACCCGGTAAATAATATAGTTACTTTAAAATACTTCACACAAAAAAAGGAGGTACTTACTATATATAATGTTTTAGGCGAAGTAATATATAGAGACTTTTGGATGCCATTGCAAACCCAATGTGATATTGACGTTACTTCATTTTCAAAAGGTATTTATATCATCAATCTGGGTAATTTGATAAAGAAAGTAATAGTGGAATAAAAAAATAAAATAACAATAAAATGAAGATACAATATTTACTGATAATGCTGCTTGTGTTTAACATAAATACCTATTCACAAACATGGTTCGAATATGTGAACAAATCAGGTGCCCGTTTATCGGCTAATGGTCGGGTGCAAAGTATCTGCTCCGATGTTTCAGGAAACATATATGCTGCTGGTTTGTTTGATGATACCCATGGAAATTATATAGTAAAAAAGTGTAATGGTACAAAGTGGACGACACTTTATGGCGACAGCAATTCGGTATTAGCAAAGGATTATATTTGGACTATATGTTCCGATGCTAACGAGAATATATATGCCGCTGGTATTTTTAAAAACACAGATGGAAAAAGGTATGTGAGCAAATGGGACGGAA
>JAYVCI010000109.1:0-2351 GCA_043750035.1 Chitinophagaceae bacterium | reverse complement strand
CAACAACTCTGAAGGAGTTGAATAGCGTCCTAATATGGTAAGCTAAAAAATATCCAACCCAAACAATTCATTTTTCACTTTCTGCACCCACGCCGATTTATAATCGGCGTGCTAACGGCTTCGTGATTTGCAATCACAGTATTTTCATTCCCATAATGGCAAAAAATCAGTCTATAAAATCAATATGAATCTTTCCTTTTCCGCCTGCATAATCCACAGCACTGCTATACAACCAATGCTGAGCTTCTTCAACCTTCCCTGCTCTCACAGGATTTTGGTGAATGTATGCTAAAAACCAAACATTTACTAAGTACGTCATTTTATATTGCTTTTTTTTTGCTTTCCAAAAAATTACACCTCAGCTCGACAACCTTGTTTTCTATGTAGGGCAGGGGTCTCCTTGTCTTATACTTCGGTCCCCGCTTTGCTGGCAGCAAATCTAGGAATTTTCTGCTTTTTTTTAATAAGTATGATCAATAGAAATAATGGTTTTTAATGATCTTTGGTATAATGTTTGGATTTAATGGCGAGCACTAAAATAAACAAAATGAAATTTTCAATTCCCCAATCTCTTAAAAAGCAAAACCTGAAGTGTTACAAAGTTATTCTATCAGCAACATTTGCCTTTGCCATGCTTACAGGCGTTAATGCACAAACTCAAGCACCCGCAAATCCCAATCAAGCCGAGATTCAATTTGAAGAAACCCTTCACGATTTTGGCAACATTAAAGAAGGAACGCAAGCTACTTACGAATTCAAATTTAAGAATATAGGCAAAGGGCCTCTACTACTTTCCGATGTACACGTATCATGTGGATGTACAACCCCTGTGTGGTCCAAAGAAGCCATCGATCCAGGTAAAACTGGAACTATCACCGCTATTTTCGATTCAAAAGGTCGTCCCGGAGTGTTCAACAAATTTATTACCGTTACCTCTAATGCCAAAACATCACCCGTTACGCTTACCATAAAAGGATTTGTGGAAACAACTCCCCAAGCCCAACCACCTGTAGTTCAACCCATACCACCCAGGCCATAATTGGGTAAACAGCAAGATTTATAGGAGTCGGTTTTTTTCAAGCCGGCTTTTTTGTTTTATTTAGCCTAAATTTGCAACCTTTTTCACCAAATAAGGGTCATGTATAATGGTTGTTTGATGCAAGTTGTAGGGTATAATAATTACTTTCAACGCTAAACCTTCAACTATTAAATCGAAACAATTTGAAGCTATCCGTAATAATAGTTAACTACAACGTGAAGTATTTTTTAGAGCAGTGCTTGCTATCAGTAAGGCATGCGTCTGAAGGACTACAAGTTGAAGTGTTTGTGGTTGACAACAATTCGGTAGATGGGTCGGTGGAGATGGTGAGTGAAAAATTCCCTGAATATGAAGTGATAGCAAACAAAGTAAATGTTGGATTTGCCAAAGGGAATAACCAAGCCATAAAAATTGCCAAGGGTGATTATATATTGTTGCTCAATCCAGATACTGTTGTTCAGGATGATACTTTTACTAAAACGATTGAGTTTATGGATACGCATCCAGATGCCGGTGGTTTGGGTGTGATGATGGTGGACGGTGCAGGAAAATATTTGCCAGAAAGCAAACGCGGCTTGCCATCACCTAGTGTGGCCTTATATAAAATGTTTGGCCTATCCAAGTTGTTTCCCAAATCAAAAGTGTTTGGTGCTTATCATTTGGGATATTTAGACAAGAACGAAACACATGAAATAGATGTGCTATCGGGTGCATTTATGATGTTGCGAAAATCTTTGTTGGATAAAATCGGTGTATTTGATGAAACATTTTTTATGTATGGTGAGGATGTAGATTTGAGTTACCGCATTACAAAAGCCGGGTACAAAAATTATTATTATCCGGGCACTACTATTATACATTACAAAGGAGAAAGCACGAAGAAAAGTTCGGTGAATTATGTACTGGTATTTTATAAGGCGATGGCCATATTTGCCCAAAAACATTTTCAACGAAACAAAGCCGGACTGTTTGGATTGCTTATTAACATGGCCATATACCTAAGAGCAGGTTTGGCCATTATACAAAGATTTGTATATATGCTCTGGCGACCTGTATTGGAAGGGCTGCTTTGTTTTATATCATTATATATATTGATACAATTTTGGGAAACACAGCGATACCCAAATGGAGGCTATTATCCAGCAGAATTTTTTAAAGTGAATGCCCCTATATATAGTGTGCTTTGGGTATTGGGTATTTATTTGAATGGCGGGTACCGCAATAATTCTGGCTTGATGAGCCTTGGCCGAGGTATATTAACTGGCACATTAGCAGTAGCTGTCTTCTATGCATTTGCCCCATTAGAAATTAG
>JAYVCI010000108.1:0-6106 GCA_043750035.1 Chitinophagaceae bacterium | reverse complement strand
CCATGCGGTATGAGGGCGGTAATTGTTGTACCAGCTTTAATATCTCTTCAGCAGCAAGTTTTCCTATCACATTTTCACTCACATCAACGGCTTCTATATTATCCAAGCTATCTTGGTTGTTATATTTTTGCCATTTGCGGTAATAATCTATAGCGGTGTTTATCATAATTGTTCTCAGCCATGCCTTAAAAGGTTGTGTGCTGTCATATTTTTCCAAATTGTTAAACACTTTTAAAAAACCGTCATTGATTATCTCTTCAGTTTCTTCAATACTCGCAGCGTACTTCATGCAAATAGTTTTTGCATAGCCGAAAAACAATTTAATAAGTGCTCTCTGGGCTTGCTGGTTATTTGCCAAGCAAGCTTTTATCACACTTTCTAAATCGTGTTCGTTGTAGCGGGTGTTTTTATTGAAAAACAAATTGGGTTTTATTTAAGTGGTATTACGAAACAAATATAAAAAGGGTGGGGTGGCATTGGTGCCGATAAAAAAATATTGTCTATAATTTTACTTTAAGTTTGTATTTACCTGAAAATTAATAATATTATATTTTCTTTAACCACTGCCCCTCCCTTTTGCTAACAATTTCGTAATGTTATTGGTTTTGTAATTCTATATTGCAGACCTAAACAAGAAACCACTAACCCCACTATTATAATAACAACCATGAAGAAAAGAATCGTTTTCGCCTTAGCATTAGGTATTTTTATTTCACTTAATAACAATGCCCAAGCCCAGCAGTGGGGAGACTATACATTGTACAGTTTGATGAATGGAACAAAAACTACCTTATTAGATACCAATGGTACCGCAGTGAAAACATGGACGCATGCAACAACTGCCAAATCAGCATACTCGTGCTATTTAATGCCGGGAGGTTATTTATGGAGAAGTGTGAGCCGTGCAGGTAATTCGTTTACTGGTGGGCCAATAGCTGGAGAGATTCAAAAGCTTGATTGGAATGGAACGGTGCTCTGGGATTTTGTATATTCTACAAACGAATATTGTACCCACCATGATATTTGTCCGCTCCCCAATGGAAATGTTTTATTGATAGCTTATGAAAGAAGATCGGCAGCAGAAGTTGCCAGTGCGGGTTGTAGTTTTTCAGGCGAAGTATGGAGCGAGAAAGTAGTGGAAATAAAACCAACTGGTGCTTCCACTGGCGATGTGGTGTGGGAATGGAGAATTTGGGACCATCTGGTGCAAAATACCAATAGCAATAAGTCAAACTACCAATCGTCAATTGTTAATCACCCCGAATTATTGAATGTGAATTACAAAATTCAAAAAGACTGGATCCACATGAATGGGATAGATTATAATCCGATTTTAGACCAAATTGTAGTGAGTTCGCATAATACCAATGAAATATATATTGTTGACCACAGCACCACTACTGTTGAAGCTGCTTCGCATCAAGGAGGTAATTCAGGTAGTGGAGGAGATTTTATATACAGGTGGGGCAATCCTGCGGCATACAGTGCATCAGGTTCAGCTATTCTAAATGTATGTCATGATGCACATTGGATTCCAGAAGGAACTCCCAATGAAGGACGATTGGTTGCTTTTAATAATAAAGGAGTTTCCAGTTCGCAGTCGAGTGTGGATCAAATTGTAACGCCTAAAAATGCTTATACTTATGATATAATATCAGGCTCAGCATACAGTCCTTCAACTTATGATAACAGGCTTGCATGCAATGGGTTCACCAGCAATGCGGGTAGTTCTGAACAATTACCCAATGGAAACATGCTGGTATGTGTGGCATTGGCAGGCTATATTTATGAAGTTGATGCAAGTGGAAATTCTATTTGGTCGGCCAATATTACAGGTGCTCCGCAACAGGCACATAGGTACGATAAATGTTTTACAGATAATCAACCACCCTCCATTCCGGTAATTACAGAAAACAATAAAATTTTATCTTCAACCCAAGCTACTACTTACCAATGGTATAGAAATGGCACAAAACTAACCAATGAAACCAATCAAACACTTAATCTTAAAGACAGTGGAATTTTTGTGGTTAGGATAACCGATGCAAATGGATGTGTGAAACAATATTCAAAAGGATATAATTATCATTATAATCCCACTATGGAGATTAGCATGCTTAATGACGGCAATAGTATTACTGTGTATCCCAATCCATCAACGGGTGTTTTTAATATTGAAAACAGGTCTCCTGCTAATTTAAGTTGGATGAGTATTTATGATATACAAGGTAAAAATATCAGGTCTGAAAAATATAGCAGTGCTATTGATTTAAATAATATGGATGCAGGAATCTATTATATTATTTTTGCAACCAATTCAGGAAGTATTATTTCTAAAAAAATTACCCTAATAAAATAAAGTAATGAACAAAATAACAGTTGGTTTTTTAGGTTTTATTTTGTGCTTATGTATTAATAATGTATATGCCAAAAAAGTAAAATTTGCGGTCAATATGAAAGGGCAAGATGTGAGTGTTAATGGTGTTCACGTGTCAGGCGATTTTCAAACTTTGGCAGGTTATAGTGGCGGCAATTGGCAATCGAATACTACCAAACTATCGCAATCTGTTGCAGATACAAATATATATAGCATTGTGGTTGATATCCCTGCTCATGCAAAGTATGAATATAAATTTGTGAATGGAGATCAATTTTACGAAGTTGAATTTGTACCAATCGAGTCGAGGGTAGGGTATAATTTTAATGACAACCGTTGGCTATATGTCGATTCAATTGTAAATGATACCACCTTTGTGGGGGTCATTCTTTTTTCAGGCAATGCACCCGAAGGCTTAACACTGGTGCGTTGTTTGGTGGATATGCAGTCAGTAGCATCTATTTCAACATCCGGAGTTCACTTGGCAGGAAATTTTCAAAACTGGAATCCAGCAGGAACCAGATTATATAGTTTTGGAGATAGCGTATATGAAATTATCTCGTATGTGGATACTGGGTATTATCAGTTCAAATATTACAATGGAAATAGTGTAGCCAATGCCGAAAATGTTCCAACAAGTTGTGCCGTAAATGCAAGCAGGGGAATACAGGTAACCAAAGACACCGTGCTGAATGTAGTGTGCTTTTCAAAATGTTCTGGCTGCAATAATACAGGTTTCGAAACATTGATTTCTATGATTAATTATCAAATTTTTCCAAACCCCAGTTCAGGTTTGTTTACTATAAATTTTAATGATATTATAGTATACCATCATGTTACTTTAGCCGATATAACAGGAAAGGAAATTGGGAACTATGATATATATAATAACCCTAGTTTTACAATCGAAAAAACGGCTTTGTCTTCTGGTGTCTATTTTGTGAATATCACGAGTGGCAGTGGTTTTCGTTCATCTCACAAATTGGTAGTTAATTAATATGGTAGGTAAAAAACGATTTAAAAGTATCTTCCTGTTGGTATCTGTGTTGCAATTATATATGATAAATGCATCTGCCCAAACTACATTTTATGATATCAATACCTTGCAAAAAATTGAAGTGATTTTTTTTCAAGCAAACTGGGATTATCAACTTGATACCTCCAAAGCAGGGGCCGAAGGGTATATCATGGCCCAATCTGTTACCATTAATGGAACGAAATACGACAGTGTGGGTGTAAAGTACAAAGGCAGTAGTTCGTATGATCCTACCAATAAGAAAAACCCTTTTCATTTTGCATTGGATAAATACAAAGACCAATCATACCAAGGATTTACCGATATAAAATTATCCAACGGATATTCTGACCCTTCCATGATTCGTGAAGTATTGTCTTACCAAATTCTTAAAAACTATATGCACTGTCCAAGGGCAAACTTTGCTCAGTTATATATCAACGGAAACTATATAGGATTGTTCAGCAATGATGAGGATATTAATAAGAAATTTTGTGGTGAGCATTTCTATACTACCAAAAATACATTTATAAAATGCAATCCAGTTATTAATCCTGGGCCAAATGTAAAAAGCAATTTGCAATATATATCAAATGACAGTGCTGCGTATTCAAATTTCTATGAAATAAAATCGAAATATGGATGGAACGAGTTGGTAGCTTTATGTGATACACTCACCAATCGCCCTGCAAACATTGATGCTTTGCTCGATATGGACCGGGTAATTTGGATGCTGGCTTTTAATAATCTATTAATTAATTTGGATAGCTATACCGGAGCATTCGTACAAAACTATTATATATATAAAGATAAAACCACCCGATTTAATCCAATAGTTTGGGATTTGAATATGTCGTTTGGGGGCTTTCCGTTTGTGGGCAGTTCTAATAACAGTATGGGTAGTTTAACGGTGGCCAATATGCAGCAATTGCCCCTTAATATACATGCATCAGATCCTTATTGGCCACTTATTAATGTGGTAATGGGAAACGCTACTTATAAGAAAATATATATCGCACATATTCGTACCATCGCAGAGCAAGTATTTGCAAACGGAATTTATGAAACAATGGCTACCACATTACAAAACTTGATTGATGCGGCTGTAAAATCCGATAACAATAAATTTTATTCTTATACACAGTTCCAAAATGCTATCACTACCAATAATACCATAGGAAGTTATATAGTACCGGGAATAAAAAATTTGATGGATGCTCGTATTTCTTACTTAAAATCCACCACCGAATTTCAATATGTTGCACCAGCTATTACAACAGTATCAAGCTCACCAGTTTATGCTTTAAATTCATCGGTAAAAGTTACCGCCCATGTTACAAACGCAAATTTGGTTTATCTGGCATTTCGTTTCGATTCCACACAAAAATTTATAAAAGTACAGATGTATGATGATGGTAACCACAATGACGTTGCTGCGGGTGATAATATTTACGGAGAGGCTTTTACTATGCAAGCACCATACGCACAATATTATATATATGCAGAGAATGCACAAGCCATTATGTTCTCGCCTGAGCGGGCAGAACATGAGTTTTATTTGTTGAATATTTCTTCTGCGATTTCTAATATTTCTGCACAAAAAGCAGCATTTCATTTATACCCCAATCCTGCAAATGAATCAATTACTGTGAATTTTGATGAGCCTGTTAAAAATACCCCATTAAATATATATAATACTATTGGGCAAATTGTTTTAACAGAAAATATTAAGCCAACAATGTATATTAATATCTCTTTTTTTGCAAATGGAATTTATTTTGTGAAGGTAGGTGGGGAGGTTAAGAAATTTGTGGTGCAGCATTGAATATTTCATAGTCAGAATGGTTAGGAACGAGAAATAAGTGTGTGCCGGGAGTATTATATATATTCTAGCAACGTATCTATTCAGAAAATTTTATGTCGCTATTCAACTCCTTAAGAGTTGCGTTCGAGGGGCATTCTTTTCCCTGCTCCCGATATGTATCGGGATCATGCAGAGTTATTCATATTGAATCCCTTCAGGATTCTTTCAAGTTGATATAATTTTGGCAACGATATATCAACTCTGAAGGAGTTGAACATGAATAACCTCGAATGCAATTCGAGGAGACTGAAAAACGACGAACTGCAACTCTGAAGGAGTTGAATAATGGAGTATGTGCCTAATTGAATACTTAGCCTCGCTCAAAATGAACTAATTCATCTAATTTAATCGAAAAAAAATCCCCCAAGCAACTTTTCCCCATTTACCATCGTTAACCCTTCCGACATGCAACAGCAAAAATAACAAAATTATGATGTTCAAAAATCAACCCCGCAAAAATCTGTTAACCATTGGTATGATATTAATTGGTGGCAGTATTATTTATTGTTCATTTGCAAATAAAGCAAAGATGCTAAATTTCAGTATCAAAACAACTGATGGAATCAAAAATACAAACCTGCCGGAAGTGAAGGTGGAACTTTCCAACACAGTCAATAAATACGCTTTTGTTACCAATCTATATGGCTATTATAATAGTTGGGTATCTCCGGGCAAATACCAAATTAAGATAAGCAAACTTGGATATCAATCAACAGTAGATTCTATCACTGTGGAATACAAATTGAATTTGGATGTAAAAATGTTTGCTGCTAAAAAGGCTATAATAATCCCGACTGCAATACAGTTAAAAAAAGATACAGATAGCAGTGCCGTTAATAAAGATAGCTTA
>JAYVCI010000107.1:0-5690 GCA_043750035.1 Chitinophagaceae bacterium | reverse complement strand
TGCTTTTAACTATATGCACCCGGGCACTTATTATTTGTATGCCATGTATGATACTGATGGCAATAATACTTTTAGCAGTGGCGATTGGGTAAGTACCACCAACACCACATTTACATTGGCTGGGCAAGGCACCGCTACTGCAAGCACGCAAATTATGAAAGAGGTCTAATGATTTAATATTGAATTTACCTGATACTTTGTACTAAAAACTAAACTGATTTCTCCGACGGTCGAAAAACTCGAGAGATACTTTAATGCCCTTGCCAAAGATACTGTTTTCCAAAGCTGGAATACTGGGATTCAAGTTTTTCTTTTGCCAATTTCCTGTCTGCCTGTCTTTCGTAAATCCCAGGGCATAATATACACCTAGCCTAAAACGGTAGCGTTCTATTTTAAACACCCGTTCCAAGCCAAATAGCATTTCCACATAGTATACTTTAGCTTCTGGTGCAACTAAAAAACCAGCACCTGCCACTTCATTTATATTCAACTTCTTGAAATAGGGAATCTTGTTGGTAAAGAAACCATTGAACCTGTGCAAATAGTGAAATTCGGTAAACCAATTAAAAGTATAAATAGTGGTGTCCAACATTTGGAAAGTACTGATGGGATTGGTGAAGAACAAGGGATCACCACGGCGTTGATACTTGTAGTCAATAGTTTTTACGATGTCTTTGTTTATAAATTGGCCGCCCCGCAATCTGTATTCACTAATGCCCACCACCCCAAAATTAATACGCTGACGCATAGAAAGTTCTATATAATCGAACTTGACCGAGCTGCCAAATAGATTGGGAATGCCTTTACGCCAAATTGCATAAAACGTGGGCCAACGCGAACCTAAAATTACTTTCTCATAAGGCTCACGCATATACTTTTGAAAAGGTACAAACGTAAACTTTACTTGCCCGGTAAATGCATTATAGGGGTCGAATTGCAAGGGAGTATTGCTGCTATCGCCATATATTTGATTGCTCACTGTTCCATACTTATAATCGGCCACACTTCTGCGTGTGGAATATTCCACATACATATCTAAGTAGAGTCCATTAATCAATTCCACTTCGTGATCAATATTTATATAATCGTTCAAGTAAAAGTTATTTCGCCTTAAACGGCTCACCCAAGCAGCATTGCCATATATCAAATCAAAATTTCTTCCCATTGAAATGCCAAAGGTGCCCCGTTTATAGGGATTGTATAAGGTATTAAAATTCAAATCGCCTTGCCAGTCGTGGTTCCTAATTCCCCAAGAAACAAAAGGTGCTATATTGATTGTTTGCTTTTTCTTAAATTTTTTATAATAACTTATCCAACCGTTTAGTCTAGGGCCTGCCACTTGCACAGGAGTATATAGGGAAACCACCGAAGGGAAATTCCAATACTGTTGTTTTACCCTATTTATGTGCCCTTGCCCATACCACAATATATTGAGAAAAGTAACTTTATTATAAGACGAATCTAAACTGTCAAGATATTCTTTTTTATTGTGGGCCTCTTTCAAACTATCTGAACTATGCACCAGTCGAATCTCTTTGGCAGTAAGCGGTTCACTGCGGGCTGAATCCCAAAAGGCGGTATCTTTTTCATAGGCATCGTCTTTGGTATAACTAAGTTCGTTACCGAAAAATCTTTTAGGAAATTCTACATTTAATTTATAATTATTATAATAACAAACTGTGCGGCCATTTATTGCTCCACGTTTTATTTTTATTTTATATATAAACTCTTGTTTCTTCATTATATAAAATGTATCTTTTTCAATTCCAAATTCTTGGTTGATGGTAAATTCATCATATTCTTTAAGTTTGTTTGGCGTGAGTGCGAGGCTTAGTTTTCTAATATTCCACAAACTTTCATTTACATGTATCTCGCCACTCATCAACGCATTGCCCAATGAACGTGGGCTTATTTTTATTATATATACTTTTGTATCGCCCACTGTATATACACTTTTCAAATCGAACTTATAACTTACAAATGCAAAATCGTTGGTTGGGGTTATAAATGTATTATCGCTCAATCCTTTTACAAACAATGAACCTTGGTAGAAATCAAAAGTACCCTCAGTACTGCTTAGATAAAATAAGCCATCCAAATCGCCAATTTTTTGTTGGGCTTCTTTTACTTCTTTAATATAATTGGGCCGTTGAAAACTGCGGTTGATGATAAGCTCCGTAAAATTCATGCTAGAATTATCACCTTGCTTATTATTCTTTTTTTTCTTAGTAGAAGCGGTATCATTTTTTAGTGCATTGCTATCAACTAAATATTTTTTCAAACTATCGGGTATGTCTTGCGGCTTGTATTTTTTATTGACTTTAGTTTCATCCACTGCCCTAATATATAATTGGCAGATGCTTGATTTTACTTGATTTCGCCAGCGTTCCTTGTTATCTATCACTTGGTGCATCACTTCATTGGCTCGGTCACGTTTGCTTCCTTTCACGGTAAAGCCCGGCATTTGCTCAGCCAAGGGAATCAATACCATATTCCGTACAAGGTTTTTGTTCAGGGTTATTTCAGCATACAATCCCTCATACCCATTGGCCGCAAAATATATTTTATAATAAGCTTGCTCAAGTTTAATAGTATACTGCCCACGGGCATTTGTGAAGGTACTAATATCGGCACCCTGCACGGTAACATTTACACCCTGTATGGGCTTTGACGAACTATCGAGTACTGTGCCGCTTATACTATACATTGCTAGTGCATTTGCCGCAAACGAACAAATGTATATAATACTTAATAATAATAAATGTTTGTATAATTTCATCAATAATATACCAAACGGCTTTTGCAAAAATAGGTTACAATAGATTAGAAAGTTGTACTGCCTTATTAACCGATTCCTTTAGCCCTGCAGCGTTTGTGCCACCCGCTGTTGCATAGAATGGCTGCCCTCCCCCACCGCCTTGTATTAATTTGGCAGCTTCTTTTACAATGTTCCCTGCATTCAAATTTTTAGATTTCACCAATTCTTCATTAATAATCACACTGAGTAATGGTTTATCATTTATTATAGCACCGAATACGCAATATAAATTTTCTACTTCATTCTTCAATTGAAATGATAGATTCTTTAATTGTTCTGCCGATGATATTTCGATAATCTCTGCCAATATATGAATACCATTTTGCGATTTAATTTTTGATTTTAATTCTTCTTTTATGATAGCAGTTTTCTCCATTTCAAAATGCTCCAATTTCTTTTGCAAAACCGCTTTTTCATCAATCAAACTTTGCACACTCTTTATTATATCTTTTGCTTTTAACAATTCTTTCAATCCATCAAAAGTAGTTTGATATTCATTCACCAATTCTTCCACCTTATCAGCAGTAATGGCCTCAATACGACGAACGCCGGCAGCTACTGCACTCTCGCTTGTTAGTTTAAAATAACCTATTTGCCCTGTTGCATTTACATGGCAACCACCACAAAGTTCCCTACTATAGTTTTCATCGAAAGTAATTACACGAACACTGTCTCCATATTTCTCTCCGAACAAAGCCATTGCACCTAATTTTTTTGCTTCATCAATAGGTACATTTCTGCGTTCATCCAACTGTATATTTTCTCTAATTTTTGTATTGACTATATGTTCTACTTCTGCAATTTCTGCATCCGTCATAGCTTTAAAATGCGAAAAATCGAAACGCAAATAATCTGCATTTACCAGTGATCCTTTTTGCTCCACATGCGTACCCAATACCTTACGCAAAGCCGCATGCAGCAAGTGTGTAGCCGAGTGGTTGTTTTGGGTAAGTTTGCGTTTTGTATTATCTACTTTGGCTACAAAATTTGCATTTGGATTTTCAGGTAATCTTTCAGCCAAATGTATTATAAGATTATTTTCTTTTTGTGTATCGATAATTTTTATTTTCTCGTTGATGCTTTCTATAATACCGGTATCACCCACTTGTCCGCCACTCTCTGCATAAAAAGGTGTTATATTAAACACCAACTGAAACTGCTCTTTACCTTTTGCTTTTACTTTTCTATATCTTGTAATTTGTATATCTTTTTCTAATTCATCGTAGCCTACAAATTGTATATTATCATTTTCTTGTAATACAACCCAGTCATCTGTTTCCATGGCTGTGGCTTTGCGGGAGCGTTCTTTTTGTTGTTGGAGAAGTTTTTCGAATTCTGCTTCATCAACTTTGAATCCTTCCATTTGTTGAGAAAAAATCAGACTTGTTAAATCTACTGGAAAACCGGCACTATCACTTAATTCAAATGCAAAATTTCCTTTTATTATTTTATTTTCAACATCAGCATATTTTTCAACGTTTCTTCTTAGTTCTCCAATTTCTATTGCTGTGAAATTTCGATTATATTTATTTGAGTGAATATTTCCTTCATTAAATTTCTCAACTATATATATGTCATAATATAAATCCCATATCTTATTTATACCCCTATCTATTGTTTTCAAAAATGACTCTTCTTCTTCTTTAATTACATTTATAATAAAGTTCTCATTTTTCTTTAGTTCTGGAAATGCTTGCGACATTTGTTCTGTCAAAACTGGAATTACTTTATAAATTGTAGGTTCCTTGAAATTTAAAAATGTATATCCGTATCTAATAGCTCTTCTTAATATTCTTCTTATTACATATCCTGCTCCTGTATTACTTGGTAATTGACCATCTGAAATTGAAAAAGAAACCGCTCTTATATGATCTACTATTACTCGAATTGCTATATTGTAATGACCTCTCTTTTCTTTCTTTTCGTCTTCCTCATCATATACTTTTGCTTTCGCTAATTCGCATATTTTATTTATTAAAGGCATAAACACATCCGTATCATAATTAGATGATTTACTTTCTATCGCTCTTACCAATCTTTCAAAGCCCATTCCTGTATCCACATGCTGTGCGGGGAGTTTCTCTAGGCTGCCATCAGCTTTGCGGTTGAACTCCATAAATACATTGTTCCAAATCTCAATTACTTGCGGATGGTCGTTGTTTACCAATGTGGCTCCGCTTATATTTTTTCTTTCAGCATCGCTACGCAAGTCTATATGTATTTCGCTACATGGTCCGCAGGGTCCAGTGTCGCCCATTTCCCAAAAATTATCTTTTTTGTTGCCAGGCAAAATGCGGTCTTCGGCTATCCATTTTTTCCATTCATTATATACTTCTTGGTCCATGGCCAAGCCTTCCTTTTCGTCGCCTTCAAAATAGCTAACATATAATCTGTCTTTGTCAAGTTTATATACATCGGTCAACAATTCCCAAGCCCACTCGATGGCTTCCTTTTTAAAATAATCGCCAAAGCTCCAATTGCCCAGCATCTCGAACATGGTGTGGTGGTATGTATCCACGCCTACTTCTTCCAAATCGTTGTGTTTGCCGCTAACACGCAGGCATTTTTGTGTATCCACTACACGCTTGTATTTGGGAGTTTCGTTGCCCAGGAACCAATCTTTAAACTGGTTCATGCCCGCATTGGTAAACATAAGCGTAGGGTCATTCTTCACCACAATAGGTGCCGAGGGAACAATCGTATGGCCTTTGCTCTCGAAGAACTTGAGGAAGGTATTTCTTATTTCGTTTGAGGTCACGGAGGGAATATTTTATATTTTTTATTTACTATTTTTTATTTTGAACTAGTCACAATTTGTGACCAGTTAGTTTGTTGTTGCTCATTGTCTTATGGCAAGGTGGTCGCAATTTGC
>JAYVCI010000106.1:0-18107 GCA_043750035.1 Chitinophagaceae bacterium | reverse complement strand
TGCTTTTAACTATATGCACCCGGGCACTTATTATTTGTATGCCATGTATGATACTGATGGCAATAATACTTTTAGCAGTGGCGATTGGGTAAGTACCACTACCACCACATTTACATTGGCTGGGCAAGGCACCGCTACTGCAAGCACGCAAATTGATTTCACCATTCCATAGGTCTATCAATTTGACGACGTAAATTATGAAAGAGGTCTAATGATTTAATATTGAATTAACCTGATACTTTATACCTAATACTTCATACTTTCCCCTCTAAATTTGCCCCATGCCTCGCATCTCCTGGTCTTTTGTATTATTACTATTCGCAACGCCCGTTCTAGCCCAAACGGAAGACGATGACCTTGACCAACAACAACAATTGATTGAACGCCTCACTGAGAACCAAAGTACCAATGCCGATGTGAATGAATGGACGGAACAGTTAAGGCAGTTTGCCCAAAACAAAATAGAACTGAACCATTGTACCCGCCAACAACTGGAACAACTGGGCTTATTAAGCGATATACAAATTAGCAACCTTATTCAACACCGTATTAAGTTTGGCAATTTAATTTCTATACTCGAGCTACAGGTAATTCCTGGTTTCGATGTGGCTACTATCAAAAATATACAACCCTTTGTAATGGTCCAAAAAGATTGGCTTCCGCAAGGTGGCAGCATCAAAAGTTTACTCACCAGTGGCTCGCACCAGCTTAACTGGCTCAATCAACTGCAACCCGAACAAAATGAAGGTCAACGCCGCCGGGTTACCGGGGATACTGTGGGCAGAAGCTATTACCCAGGCTCGCCGCTTCGTTCTGTGTTTCGCTACCGTTATTCATTTACCGATAAAATAAGTATATCATACCTGGGCGAAAAAGATGCGGGCGAACAATTTGGCCGTGGCATTAACAAACAAGGTTTCGATTTCAACTCTGCACATATTATGATAGGCGGTTTCAAGCATTTACAAAAATGGGTGATTGGCG
Organism: Chitinophagaceae bacterium; assembly: GCA_043750035.1. GTDB lineage: Bacteria > Bacteroidota > Bacteroidia > UKL13-3 > UKL13-3 > CANJUD01. Next base: position 17,123 of record JAYVCI010000106.1, on the reverse strand, counting down.
ACTTTAATATTACTTTGGGCCAAGGCCTTACTTGTGGCAGTGGGCTGGCATTTGGCAAATCGGCAATGGTGCTTAACCTTAAGCGAAACTATAATGGCATCAGGCCCTATCGCTCAGTGAACGAGAATGAATTTTTGCGTGGCACCGCTATCACACTCAAGTATGGCAATTGGTGGGTTACGGCATTTGCTGCACGTCAGCATCTGGATGGATCGGCCAACCAGGATACATTTGCCAATGATGCCGGAAGTATTGCAGGCTTGGTGAGCACTGGTTTTCACAGAACTGCAAGTGAGCAAGCCACCAAAGATATTATACTCCGAAACGCGGTTGGGGGAAATCTCACCTACAAAACCAATAGTTTTCAGATAGGTTTAAATATATGCTATATCAATTACGACCAACCTTTCGCCCCCCAAAACAAACCTTATAACTTATATAAATTTCAAGGAACAAACAATTTAAAAGTGGGAACTGACTACCGATATACCCGCCGCAATTATACATTGTTTGGAGAATTCAGCATGAACCAAAACGGCGGTTTGGCCGGTTATCATGTATTCATGATTAGCCTCACCAATAAGTTTGATGCCGCTCTGATGGTGCGTCACTATGCCAAAAATTTCCAACCCCTGCTATCAAATGCGATAGGCGAAAATACCAATAACGAAAATGAGCAAGGAGTATATACCGGTTGGATATATAAACTTGGCCGAGGTTTTACCCTAAACAGTTATATAGATTTGTACCGCTATCCCTGGATTACTTATACTGCCGATGTGCCTAATAGTTATGGGGTGGACCACCTAAGTCAATTAGATTATCAGGTATCGAAAAAGATATCAATGTATATAAGATATAAATATAAGATGGGCCAACTAAATAGTAGTAATGGTTCCGCATTTTCTTCGCTCGAATCGCAAGCCAGGCAAAGCTTTCGATTCCATATCCAAATGACATTGCCGGGTGGAATAGAGCTGCGTTCCCGGGTTGAAACTTCAGTATATAGTCACACCAATCAAACAAGTGAGCATGGGGTATTGGCTTATCAAGATATAGAAAAACACTGGCGGAAATTTCAGGTAACAGCAAGGGTGGCTTTCTTTAATATGCCCGGTTTTAATAGCCGAATATATGCTTACGAAAACGAACTGCCCTTTGCCTATTCTATTATACCTTATTATGGAACAGGTACGCGTTATTATATAATGGCCCGCTGGCACCACTCGAAAAACTTTGATATCCATTTCCGCTTGGCTCAAACCTATTATACCGATAAAACAGAAACTGGGAGCGGCCTCGATTTAATTAAAGCCAATCATAAAACCGATGCCAAAATTATGCTATCGTGGAGAATCCCAACTCACCCACCAAGAGACTTGGCCAGCAAATAGGCAGCTCCCGCAGCAACTGCACTAATTAAGCACACCCTAATGGCACCCCAAATAGGATTTTGTCCCGTAAGTTTCGACTTGAAATAACCGAACGCCAACAATACAATTCCCGTTGATATGGACGACCACATCAATCCCTCATCTGGCGTATCGGTATGCCAATAGGAGAATAAAGGTATCATGCCTCCCACTATATAGGCACCTCCTATCACCAGTCCGCTTTTATATGCTTGGTTAGGATTAGGACGCTCGAGCCCAAGTTCAAAACGCATCATGAACTCTATATAGTTTTCCTTGTTTTGTTTCAGATCCTCAATAAACATCGCACGGGTTTTTTCACTGATACCATATACTATTAATGCTTCGTCCACTTCCTGTTCTTCGGCCTCGGGCATGTGCTCTATTTCGTAGGCTTCTCGCAGGCGTTCGTTATTATAATGTTCCGCACTTGTTTTTGCTGCCAGATATCCTCCCAATCCCATGGCTATAGAACCCGCAGCCACTTCTGCTACCCCTGCGGTAATAATAAGGTTGTTATCTGAAAGGGCACTGCTTAGTCCTGCCGCCAATGCAAAGGGAACCGTTAGACCATCACTCATGCCAAGCACAATATCTCTTAGCGATTGCGATCCATTAAAATGTTTCTCGTGTCCCATATTTACTTATTCAACATTGATAATTTTATTTGGGTCAACCTGCGTTTGGTATCCCTTGCAAAATCACTGTTCATCATCCAATCGTAGTAGGAAGGTTCATTCTGCAACACTTGGGTAACGGGCTTGCCTTTATGTTTACCAAAATTGAATAAGGGTACTTTATTGTTATCGTATATAAATCGCCCACCAAAATCTACCACGTTCGATTTACCAGCAAACTCAGATAGCTTATCAATTTGATTGGAGATTTGCGGGTAACGCACCAATTGGGCCTTCAATATTTCGTAAGTGGCTTTGGTATCGGCCATAGCGGTATGTGCATTTTCCAATTCTTTATTACAATAAAACTTATAGGCTGCCGATAAATTGCGAGGTTCCATGGTATGGAATATCCGTTGCACATCTACAAATTGCCTACTGTCGCTATCAAATTCTACATTGCTTCTTAAAAACTCTTCCACCAATAAAGGAAAATCAAACCTTACTGAATTAAAACCCGCAAAGTCACAATGTTTCATATATTCGTTTAGCTCACCTGCAAGCTGGGCAAAAGTGGGCTCGTTGGCCACATCTTCATTGCTAATGCCATGTATAGCAGTTACCTCAGGAGGAATGGGAACTGTGGGATTAACCAAATAGCGTTTGTCTTCCTCACGCCCATCCGGAAAAATCTTCACGATACCTATCTCTACTATTCTATCAGTAGCCACATTGGTCCCTGTCGTTTCCAAGTCGAATACTATAAGTGGCCTGTTTAGTTGTAATTCCATGTTGGGGCAAAGATGCTATAACTTAACTTAAAATTATCCAGAAAATATGAACCAAATGCACACGATGTACGCCTGCCCCACATACTTGCGGGGCAGGCGTATATCGTAAATTGATGTGGTGCAATATTTGAGATAGTGCTTCTTAAAAAAATTTCTTATATCCTATAACAAAATCCTAATTTTGTGCGTTGAAACAAAAATTAAAAAACCAGACTTATTATGAACTACAAAAAAATCATCACTTTATCCGTAGTATGCGGACTATTAAGCGGACTTGCAGGCAGCATGGCCGTCGTATTTTTCAATAAATCAAATAGTAGTTTTATCACACAGGCTGCTCCTCCTGTATTTAGTCGTGCAGCATACTCAGCAGCGGGGGCAGTGCCTTCGTTCGTGGGAGCTTCGGCTAAGGCTACTCCCTGTGTGGTATTTATCAAAACCGTGACCGAAGCCCGTGCCGTGCAGCGTGACCCTTTCTTCGACTTTTTTAGCTGGGACCCTTTCGGGCAGCGTGGCCCATCAGCTTCGTCAGGTTCAGGGGTTATACTTTCAGCCGACGGATATATAGTAACCAATAACCATGTAATAGATGGTGCTGACCAGATTGAGGTAATACAGAATGGCAATAAACGCTCGTATAAAGCCCGTGTAATTGGTGCTGACCCTAATACCGATTTGGCATTGATAAAAATACAGGCTACAGATTTGCCTTTTATATCAATTGGCAATTCAGAACAATTATTGGTGGGCGACTGGGTGTTGGCTGTTGGCAATCCTTTTAATCTAACTTCTACCGTTACAGCAGGTATTGTGAGTGCAAAAGGCAGGAATATTAATATCGTAAATTCCAAATTCCCCATCGAATCATTTATCCAAACCGATGCTGCAATTAACCCAGGAAACTCAGGCGGAGCATTGATAGACCTGCAAGGAAACCTAGTTGGAATTAATACTGCCATTGCCTCTAATACTGGTTCCTATAATGGTTACGGGTTTGCAATACCAATAGATATGGTATCGAAAATTGTGGAAGACTTGAAAAAATTTGGTGAAGTACAGCGTGGCTACCCCGGCATGGAAGTAAAAGATATTGAAGCCGAGCTTGCCGAAAAAATTGATTATAAAGGCAATAATGGTGTATATGTAAACAGTGTAATGGACGAAGGTCCAGCAAAAATTGGCGGACTGCAAAAAGGTGATATTATAATAAAAGCCGGAACCAAGACAATTGAAAGCAAAGCAGTATTTGACGAACAGATAAGCTTACGCAGACCCGGTGATGAACTTAGTATTATATATTTGAGAAAAGGCGTGCAAGCTACTACTACTATGAAACTATTCAGTAAAGAAAGTACCAATAAAATATTATATAAAAATACCTATCATTCCAATTCCCTCAATTCGGATTTAACGCCTGTAACTGCTGAAGAAAAAGAAAAGTATAGTATTGATGGCGGAATAAAAATAGATAATATTGTAGGCGGACCGCTCAAACAAATGGGTTTGCAAAATGGAAGTATTATATTAAAGTTCAATGGCAAAACCTATAATACCGCAACAGAACTGGAAGACGCCATTTTAAAATCATCGGGCAGTATCAATATGAAAATTATTGACCAGAATGGCAATGTGGGGAATTATAGTTTCTTGAGGTATTAATAATCTCGTTGCCATTGGCTCTCGTCTTTTGGGCGAGACATGTGAAGCCGACTGCAATAGAATTAGCATAAGAAATTTTGCATATATATAATGCTGATGGGAGCTATAACGTAAAACTGTCAGTTAGCCAGGGCACTCCCTGTGTTATACAATCTACCCAGAGCCTGGCAATTACCACAGGTATCTATAGTTCATATAATACAAAAGAACTGATACAGGTATATCCCAACCCTGCCAATGATGTGTTGTATATAAAGCTGGTTGGTCTCGTTTCAAATAACGAGACCAACCAGAAGCAGGAACTAAAAACAAATATTATTTTATACGATATGCTGGGCAAAAATGTATATAATACTTCTACGAATGGAGAAACTTTATATAGTATGTCAATTGGCAATCTGCCAAAGGGAGTGTATATACTTTCTGTTGGGTCTGAAAAAATAAAGATTGTAAAAGATTCACCTAACTAATAATCCATCACTTTCAAAAAATGGCTGATAAGCTGATAGGCTTGGTTGTAGCGGTTTAGGGGCAATGCTTCGTTGGTATCATATATATCGTGATAATTGGTATAGTTGCCCATCAAGTATATAAAAAACGAAGGAACTCCGCGTTCAGAAAAAAAGTAGTGGTCGCTGTTTGAGGCTTTGCCTCTGATATTTACCGCAGGCAATAATGATAGGGTATTGTTGAGATAAACCAAAGTATCGAACTGCTTTCTGTACTCGGTACCGTTAACAATAGTTGCCCCGTTTTCGCCTGTGCCCATCAAATCCATATTAAACAAGAACCTGATTTGTGGCAATGGGAACAAAGGATAACTTGTATAATATAACGAGCCTATCAATCCGGCCTCTTCGCCTGCAAAACATATAAAAGCTATGGAACAATTATTTTTTTGTTTGCTCATTTGCCTAGCCATATCCAGCAACATAGCCACGCCTGATGCATTATCATTGGCCCCAGGGAAATAAGCATTGGGCCCCATCCTGCCCAAATGATCGTAATGGGCAGTGATTACCAAAAAACTATCGGGATATTTGGTACCTTTTATATAACCCACCACATTCTGGGTAGCATGCCCGCCAGTATATTGTGGTTGAATATTGAGGTTAATATGATATCTGAATGTTTTGAAAATTTCTCTTTTAATAGATATGATAGCGAACTTGCCCTGCGTAGTAGAAACTGACCAAGTAAATTTATCTTCTAAATATATAATACCGCGTGCCTTCACTTCATTATGCACTATCATATTATAATGTTCCTTATGTATAATATTTGCAAGTAGTGCTTTGTCAACTATTATAAAAAAATTGCGTTTTTTCTTCTTCAAAAATTTCTTCCAAACGGCACTGTTATCAATGGTTTGCGAATCGAGCTTGATAAAATCATATTCCCCTATTATAGTTGGGCAATCGGGCGATACCATAAAATCCTTGCCCGGAACTAATTCCATCCCATCTATGTCGGCCTTCACATCGAAAGGAAATTTGTTGACGGGGAAAGAAAATCCTTGAAAATGGTTCTCGCCAAACGACTGTAATCCTATTCTTTTATATTCAGCAGCTATATACTTTGCCGCTTTCAGATCGCCGTCCTTCACATAACCGCGTCCTTCATAATCAGGACTGGTGAGTGTTTTAATTACTTGACGGGCATAGGTAGAATCTTGGGCAGGGGAATTGTTGGCAGCACACAAAAACAATAATACTATATATAGTTTTTGATAATAATTGTTGGCAAGCAAAATCATGTACTTATTATATCTGAAACTACAGTTGTTCCAATTGGAAATCATAAGTTTCCATTATCATATTTGCCAATAATTTTTTACAGGCGGTATCTACTTTTTCTTTTGCCATATTTATATTATCGGCTTCAATTTCTAAGGTGATATGTTTCCCAACCCTTACGTTTTCAACTTCGGGCAATCCTATATTTTTCATACTTCCTGTTACCGCTTTCCCTTGTGGATCCAGCAAAGCCTTTTGTGGCATTACGTTAATATTTGCTTTAAATTTCATATCTTATTTACGCTTCTTATTATACTTATTATTTTTATTTCTGTTGTTGTTGTTATTATTATTGTTTTTCTTGTTGTTATATTTATTTGTAGAAGCCAATGGATTCGTGCTCTTTGCCGATCTAGCCATATCTATAGAAAATTTATAACCATCGTACTCCAAGTTTAACCTCCCGCCGCTCAATTCATTTATTTGTGCTATAATAGCTTGGTCGCTCACATTCTCGTCATTCCACGATTTGCAGGAGCTTTTCATAAATGAGCCCAATAATTTTATATATTCATTTTTCTCTTCGCCATCAGCCATATCTGCAATTTTGTCGAGATACAGTTCTACTGATTTGCCATAAAACCTATATTTGATGCGGTTTATATTATACTCAACCGGCTTGGGTTTTTCATACACTTTTTCAGGCGTGGGTTTTTCATAAGGCCCATCAATATCCAATTTGAATTCGCCAATAACGTGCAAATGGTCCCAAAGTTTATTTCTGAAATCGTCATTATCCTTTGGTCCAGGATTTAACAGTCCCATCACGGCCACTATGCCTTTGGCAAGTCTGTTGCGTTTTTCACGATCGGGTTCGCTGGGCAGTGCCTCTATCATATTTTGCACATTGCGTCCGTATTCACCAAAAGCAATTTTGGGTTTAAGGGTGTTGTATTCCAGCTCGTCTAATACAAATGCTGGTTTCTGTAATTTGTTCATTTTATTTCTTAAAAAATTTATCTAATATATGATACCATTTCAAGCTTATTTGTTTCCAGTCGAAAGTCTCAGCTTTTTGGCGTGCGTTTTTTGCTATTGTTGCGGCCTTGTCATTATTTTCTAATAGGTTGATAATTGCTGCGGCCATTTGTTCGGGTTTGTCTTTCTCTACCAAAATTCCATCAATGCCATTCTCAATCAAGTAAGGCATCCCTCCCACATTGGTGCTCACCACTGGCAAGCCCAGAGACATGGCTTCAATCAAACTTACCGGGTGGTTATCGAAATTGGTGGTGCTCATAAATATATCATAATCCTCAGCTAATTTTTGCCAATCGCGTTTGGGCAAAAAACCAGTGAATTTTATGTGGTCAATCACGCCTAACTCTGTTGCCAATGAATTAACTTCGGCCAACGAACCATCTTTGTCTCCACCCACCATACACAATTGTGCTTCGGGATACTTGACTAGTATCAGTTTCAGAACTTTTGGTGCCAAAGTGGGATTGTATATATAATGAAAAGACCTGACCCAAAGGATATTTGGCTTAAAAGTATTCCGTTGTTTGAAAGGATATGCTTCTATTTCTAGCGAATTGGGGATATACTCCACTTTAAAATTATAGGCTTCAAATGCTTCTTTCAAATATATTGAAGGGGAAATATTACATGCGGCGTTGCCAAACACACGCTTGCACTTGCGTGGCGACGATTGCAAACGGTCGGGAAAATTGCCACCATGCAAAATTGGGATATAGGGCAATTTATACATTTTACAGAGGATGGAAATAAAATAGGTGTACCAAAATGCTAAACTACTGTATGAATCTATTAAAACTACTTTGCAATTTTTCCTGTTTTTGTAAACAGTCCACATCATTTCAAAAAAACGTGGTATAATCTGCTTCTTGCTAGATGTACTTACTACCGTATATTTTTTAGAGAACCGCTCAGATAATACCTCGATTACGCCCACCGAAGAGCCATGTACCGAGAGCATATTTCCAACGTAAACTATCATTATCCCAATTTGCAAATATCTACCTAAATGCCCATATAAAAAAACATTGTATTACAAATTGCCGGTATAATTGGGTACAACAGGCTGTATAACAATACCATTACGACTTTTATCAACCACGTTTTGAACCCTGGCAATCCGGAATCCCAAATTAAGTTTGAAAGCCCTGTTCAGATAGCATTCTGCATATATTTCGATTCCTTGTGAATTGTTAAGTTGCTTATTATTTTGGTTAGTTAAAGCAGCATCGAAAAATACTGAACCCCTCACAGCCTTTACATACAACCATTTGTGGTAGGAATAATCAGTAAAAGCTATTGGGAATGTGCATTCTAAATTAATATAATAGGCTTGGCTAAAAGTCATCCTATAATTGCCCCTGTTGAGCATAAAGTTATAATAATATCCTGCCCCTCCTGCTCTCTTATCAGCCATATAGCCGATTTTGGAGATAAGGTGGGCATTAAATGGGATTTTTTTAATACCTTCAGCAAACACATGGAAACGTTGTATTCCAGAATTGAAATTTTTTAAATCCTGTATATATGCCAACCCCACATTTAAACCATTATTGCTATATATATTGTTATGACATACAGGTTTCATGATTTTATAGGAATAGCTCATATCTATATAAGGGAAATTATAGGTATTGTTGATATTTATCCCTGGTTTAATTTGGGCATAATGATAGTGTTGAAAACCTTTTGTAAACATACTCGAACGAACATTATACTCCAAGTTTATATCATGTGTTTGAAGAATTACCATGTTTGCGGGTTGATATCTGTTAGATACAAAGGCGTACCTAAGTGCTATTTCAGATTTATCCATTGTTTTTGAAACACCTATACTTGGGGTTAATGACCACTCAATTCTGTTAAATTCAATAGCTGCCATAATGGAAGTGCGTTTTAAAATGGAGGTATGGTTATATATAATGCCTGCGGTTGGTCTTTGTATCACTCTTTTAAAAGTATTATAATACAATTCACTTGGTTTTGGATTTTTATATTTACTTATTGTATTGCTGATGGATTTCTTATATTGCTCTATCCAACTGTAGAAGTGTGGCCTAAACTCCGATATATCTTGAATTTTGTCAACCTTCCTCCACTTGTCAAATTCTATCACATTTACCACCATTAAATTTTTGCCCACATGGGTGTACTCAGTAAAAAGCAATTTATCTTCACCTTCGTTTGACGCTGCTTGAGAGCAACCACTTAGCCTATTGGTTACTATAACTACCTTTTGCTGTAGCAAATCGTAACAATATATATTGTTGAGCCCATTAAAACTGGCATCAAAATATAAAAATTTTCGTCCCACATGTATTGAAGTAATAGGGTGATAGGTAAAGTCTATTATCATAGTTCTGCTACTGGACTTTACATTTATTTTGAGCATTGCATTTCGGCCATTGGTATCGGTAGCAACTACATATATATCTTTACCATCGTAAGTATAACTGGGATATGAATATTTATAGGTAGAATCAATCACCATTTCTTCCGTTCCCGATTTTGCTTCTAGCTGGCACAGATAATCATAGTTGGGCCCAGTTCTAACTGCGACTATGGAATAACCTTCTTCACTTGGGTTTGGGAAATGGTAGGGCAAATGGGACGTTAACTTGGTTGTTCTTTTTTTATCAAAATCGTAACAGTATATATTACCATACACCTTGTCTTCCTTGTCAATTTGCTTTTCGCTCCAGTACATTTTTTTATTTCTATAGGCAAAATAGGTATCCAAAAAACCAGTAGCATCTTTTATAACATGTTCCTCGGCATTGGCATCAATCCTAATTAATTTGGGATTATTAATATAGGTGGTTTTAATGGTCAATACTTCATCGTTATTAATAAACTGTGGGAAGCTAAAATCGGTGTAATCCCTGGGCGAGTTGATTCCCATATAGTGGAACTCTGCAGCATATTTGAAATTGTTTATTTGTGTGCGGTGCTTTTCATAAAACAGTGTAAAACTATCCATGGCAATCGCCATCACACTGTCTTTATCCTTGATAGTCCTAAATTGTGGGTATTTTTGCGTAAGCATATTTTCCCAAAGCTGATAATAAGAATAGTCAGGTACAAAATTTTTGTAGGAACCGAACAATATTTTATTCCTATCATATTTTAACATAGCCAAACAAAGACTCCGCAGCGGATCGTAAGTACCCATAATATTCAAACGCTTTAAGCTAATAGCATTTGCTTGCACGATGTCCAAATTGCTAATTAAATTCATTGGGAGGTCGTACATTGTTCCCAAGCTATACCCTCTATCAATATTATTGTTCAACTTAGGATTGGTGGTATAGAAATATTTAGGGTAATTGATCTGGCTAAAATTAACAAGCCCAATATCCAGGGTGCGGTTGTCCATATATATACTTTTTGCTGAAGTATCGAGCCTTATCCATTTACTTGTTTGACCAAACGACTGGTTACAGACTACCAATACAAATAGTGTAAATATAATTTTTTTCATTGAGGGCAAATGTATATGCTATATGCGTATGATGTGGTCACATTTTTTGCACAATGGGGGATCGGGATTCGGGATTCAGGATTCGGGCTCACGCCTAACTGTTCACTTTTCACTCCCGATAGCTATCGGGATCACTTTTCACTCCTTACTGTTATATTTGCAGCCAGTGCTCAAGCAAACACAAATACTACTGAAACACTTAATGCTGAACGAATGGCGGCAGCTATATGCTGTGATGGCTTTGCTTTTGCAGGTGGTGAGCAGCGTATTTGTATTATACCTTGCTGCCAAGTTTCTGGACAAACCCACGTGGAATGCAGTATATTGGGTATTGCTTCTTTTCCTGTCCATTAATGCCGTTGGCAGAAGCTTTATTCAGGAACCCAAAGGCCGGTTGATGTATTATTATCAGCTTTGTTCGCCATCGGCAATCATCATTTCTCGAATTACATATAATACCATCATCACCTTGTTTATTGCCCTGTTGAGTTTGTTCTTATATAGCATGTGGATGGGCAATCCTATTGAAAAAACTGGATTATATACACTCGTTATCTGCCTTGCCGCTGTTGGCTATTCTTCGGTTCTCACTTTAATGTCGTCCATATCATCTCATGCCGGCAATAGCCATATCATTATGCCCGTACTCAGTTTTCCCGTTATCATTCCCTTGCTCAACCTGGCAGTGCATGCCGCCAAACAGGCGATGGATGGTATTGACAATTCGTTGATTTATCAAAACATCATTTACCTGGGCTGTCTCGATTTGATTATTTTTGGGATGGCTTATATACTTTTTCCTTTTCTTTGGAAGGATTAAAAAAAACAGGAGTAAGGGATAAGGAGTAAGGGATAAGGAGTAAGGAATAAGGAATAAGGAATAAGTGCCATACGGCGGCTAAAGCTACGCAATTTGCTTTGCAAATTGGATTCCCCTTACTCCTTACTCCTTACTCCTTAAAACGGATATCCTATTCCAAAATTGATATTGGTAGCCCGGTACACACTTCTGGGATTATTATAGTTATTATAAACCCATCGTTCTCCTGCTATTTTACCGGGATTACGCATGGGCACTGCCCCGTCTATTCTGATGATAAAGAAATTAAAATTGAATCGGAGTCCAATACCTGCATCCACTGCTATGCCTTCTTTAAAATTTTTCCAATTAATATTTGCCCCTACAAAATTGGGATTGTATTGTAATAACCATATATTTCCAAAATCGCTAAAAACGCCTGCTTCCAATGTGTTCCCGAAAAATTTAACCAGGGGGAAACGGTATTCAATGTTTCCTTCAATTTTCATATCTGCGGTACGGTTTATCACGTTATTGGTATCATCAAAAGTACCTGGCCCAAGTGTTCTAATCTGCCAGCCCCTAAGACTGATAGCACCGCCACTGAAATATCTTTTCTCGTAAGGCAACGATGACTCGCCCCATGTTGGTATCCCTATGCCGCCATTGAAACGCATCACCAATATTCTTTTTTTTGTGAATTTGGTATAATGCCTGATATCTAAATCTGTTTTTATATAGGAGAAATATCTTGCCCCCCATACTTTTAATATACCATTTTGTATTTCTACATTAGGAAGGTGTAATGCAGAATCGAGAACAGGCAAAACAAACCTCCCCATATTGCCAGATGTTTCAACATTCCAAGTTCTGTTGATCCATGACCTACCCCGATGAATGCTTTGATTTGAATACGAACGTGCATAACGAACAGCTGTGATAAGGTTTTGCCCAAAAAGATTTTTTACCAATTGGCCTTGCGGTGTTTTCAGATATTCCCCTAAAGAGGAACTCAGGTTTTTGGTCAGGATATAACTTGCTTCAAGGGGCACGAAAGTATTATTTTTAAGCGGGTTTTTTCTGCTTCGCCAGCTATAGCTCCAGTTTAACACAAACAAACGCCTATCGAAATCGCGGTTGGTTTCCCAAATAATAGATGCCGAATAACTGGTACGGTTTAGTAAACTTTTATTGGGGTTTAATATTTTGGTAAAACGTGGTGATATACGAAGACCCGGAAAATCGATTGATGCATTCAAACTGTTTTCTATACTATAATAATTGGTATTCCCGGCGGTTTTGCTTAACTGGTATTCAGATGAATTTCGGAACCTTACCCTAAAAATATCGCCACGTTTAAGTAAATTATTATTGGTATATTTCACAGAATTTACAATACCATAATTCCTGTAGGTACCTGTTACCTGTAGGGTACTCGATTGGTCGGCAAGGGTAAGTTGGGGTTCATATATTATGCTTTGTTTTACCATGGGCATAATTTTAATTACACAGTTTAATATATTATAATTGGTATCGGGCACATCGAATTTTATATTGATAAATTTAAACAATTGCAGTTGTACAAGTTCTGAATAAGTATAGCCCACACTATCTATCTTATAGATATCGCCAGTCCTAAAATTGATTGCCCTTGCCAGTACACTTTTTCTCATGGCATACCCATTTCTTTTAAATATAATACCATCATAGGTTTCTTCCAAATCTACCAGTCTTTTGGTTCCCGCTGTGTCGCACTCTAACAATATTTTACCAATGGTATATACTTTATGCTGCCCACCACCCTCCGGCGATTTGAATATAATTGTTACCTTAAGTTTATTGCTGGTGCTATCTACTGTATAATTTGTATAATCGTTGCTATAGGTATAGTACCCATTGTTTTTATACAAATTAGTAATTCGCAGCCTTTCGTTCACAAAATTAAAGTTTAAAAAAGGATCTCCTATTTTAATGAATGAATTTTTAATATCTTTATAATATATAGGTGCAATGGTCGAATCTTCGAATATATAGTTAATCGAATCTATGATATACCGTGGCCCTAAGTTTATGTGATAAGTAACTGTAGTGTATTTCAATATTGTTTTACTTGTGAAATGAACATCAGAAATAAAATACCCATTGTTAAAAAGATATTGCTTAATGGATGACACTGAACTTTCCGCAGTGGTGGAGTCGTATATTACCGGAGGTTCGCCCACTGTATTGGTGAGCCATCTGCTAAACTTATTGCTATGTTTAAAACTGACACCAAGCCTATACATAGTTAAGTGAAACTTAAAAGCAAACAAAATTTTACGGTTAGGCTTTTGCTTTATATTTAGCTTGATACCTTCTTCCAATTTATTGTCTTTCACCTTCACACGGTTTGCATCCAAAAGTGTTTGGTTTTCTTTTAGCACACGGGGCAACCTGCACGAAGATGCGGAAATAAGCACAAAAACAGCGAATATTGCCCCAATAAAAAGCCTATAACGAAAATGCTTTCCCGCAACGAAGTTTTGTTTATCAAAGAATTGCACCATAAAAAAGGTCGTTCGGAACAGTTGCTGTTTGTAGTTGAGGGCAGTAAGTCGGTGTCCGAACTTTTGGGTTCAAAATTAGGGGTAAAAAAATTATTTGCACTGCCACAGTGGTTGGCCCAAAATCAAAAATCAGTCCAAAAGGTTGAGGAGGTGCATTCTATATCGGAAAAAGAGTTGGAAAGAATATCGCAGCATAAGACCCCACAGGAGGTTTTGGCCCTGGCAGAATTACCCCAACACAAGCTAGATAAACCTATTGCAGGCAAAGGTTTCACCCTCATTCTCGATGGCATACAAGACCCCGGCAACCTCGGCACCATCATCCGCACAGCAGATTGGTATGGCGTGCAAAATATTATCTGCTCACCCACCACGGCCGATTGCTTCCAACACAAAGTAGTACAGGCATGTATGGGATCACTGTTTCGTACCGCTATATATTATACTGATCTAAAATCTTACCTCGCCCAACACAAACCTAATATAATAGGTGCGGTGCTTGATGGGCAAAATGCGAATGAAGTAAAATTCCCCAAAGATGGATGCTTATTAATTGGCAGCGAAGGGAAAGGAATATCCGATGAGTTGCTTCCCTATATCAATTTAAAAGTTTCTATTCCGAGGATTGGGAAGGCAGAGAGTTTGAATGCGGGGGTAGCAACTGCTATTTTATTAGATAGAATTTCAGGAAGATAACATTACTCGTCCTTTTGTCTCAACTCTTCTATTCTGGCCAATTTATATAAATCATCTAAATCCCTTGGTCTTCCTGCAATAAGCTTATTAGCCTTTAAATGATTTATATGCAGAAAAGATAAAATTAAGCCATCTACTTCTGCCTCTTTTCTCATTGGCCAAGCTTCATTCCAAGTTACTCCAACTATTTTGGTTAAAAAATCAATAATAAATGGTGGGTTATTTCCAATATGAAAAACTGTTGGCTTAGAAAAATCAGATTTTTCTATTAAATTTATATCATCTTCAAAAATCTTTATTTCTCTTAAAGCTGAAATTAATTTACCTTTATTTTCATCATTCGGATTTAACCATATATCCAAATCTCCAGTAGGTCTACTATAACCATAGAAATTTACTGCTGCCCCACCAATTAAAATAAATTCAATTTGGTGCTTCTGTAATATTTTAAGATAGTCTATATGTTCTTCACAAAAAAGATTCATAACTTGTAAATATTATACGATTGGGCTTGGGGCCATCATCATGTTTCTTACCAAATGCTATTTCATTAAGTTGCCTCATCACACCCATTCGTTCAGCCGGACTTAGACTTAGTGAATGAAGTAATTGTATATCCCATTGCGTTTCAACCGTACTAAATGTAATACGATTATATGCCGAAGCGGGTTCATTTAATTCTGGGTTTTGGTCTTCCATTTTGGGTTAATGCAAATATATACAAATTACTTTATCGTCAATACCAAAGGGTATATCTTATCTGTAAGTAAGCCTTTATATGTCCTCTTTCCTATAATTTGATTAAACACTATTATATCATTTTGACTACACTTTTTAAATTTTCCAACCATTTGCTTTGTGAACTTATTTCCTTTTACATGAAAAGTGGACTCTTTATTTTTACCAATAATGGTACATGAATAGGTTGAAATGTCAATATCAATAGTTGACCAATACTTATTGTTTGCAATATCAATAGGCCAGTAAAGTTTAAGTGAATCCACTATAACTAAATTCTCTTTTGAAATAAGGCTACCCCAATGGTTATTTAAAAGACAAGACATATTTGAAACAGGAATTACTTTTAGAGTATCGGTTCCGATACAGCCACCTTTAAAGAATACTTTTACTATAACATTTCTACTTTGAGAACCAACCTCAACGTAATACTCACCCAAAACTTCCTTTCTAACACCAGTTGCTCCTTCAAATGCAACTTGAATATCTTCTGGATTACATCCAGAAACGAATACATTAACGTTATTCATCAAACCTATTAACAGTGTTTTATCAGAGGTTGTAGATACAATTATTCTGGGTCTAAAAACACTTAAATAATGGATATCTGTTAGTACTTTTAAAATCCCATCAGTTGACCGATATTTTATTTCAAAAAATAACTCATTTTCCCAGAGATTTCTGATAGTATCTGATTCATACAACCAATACCCCTTGGAAAATTTACAAGGTATACCGTTAACTGTGACTTCATGAATATCTACATAAGAACATTTTTTAGGGTATATTTCTATTAGTGCTTTATTATTTATTACAATATTTCCTTTCAAATCCTTTATAATAAAAAATTGACCAAACAATGAATCATGGGATTCCTGATAACTCAGAGGTTTGGCCCCCTCAATAAATTCATTATAGATTTCACACCACAGCTGTTTACATTGCATTTGTAAGTCATTTAACTCTTTCAAGACTTCCCCAATAGAAATTGATTCTAACCTAGAATTCCAATAATAACTATAGTGTCTATATTCTGATGTATCGATATAACTATAAAGATAAGAATCTTCTACATCTTAATACTTGAAAGGCGACCCAAGTCCTCTAATAACGCAGTCGTTTTTTCAACAACCTCGTGACCATTATAATATGAAAAATTATATTTAAGGGGTTCTAAATTATCATACTTTCTTATATGATATTCAGAAGTGATTCCTGCCTTTTTTCTAAACCCTTCCTTTACCGAATAAATATATGAAATATAATCATCATATAACTGCTGAATTTCTCGCTTAAGCATATTCTTTGATTTGAACTGAACCAAGGAATGTTTCATTTCTAAGCAAAGCCTCTTATATTCATTCAGCACATATAAGACAACCCCTGCCCCCGTTTTAGAGTCTATAACGTAAGTTCCTCTAAACTTCTTTAAATGATAATTATCTTGTAACGAATCGGGTAAAATTTGTTGCAATCTCCCTATCAATAATTCTCTTTTAATGTTTAATTGTTTCCATATATCTAAATTAAAATGATAGTCTTGTAACTCCGTATCTCCCTTTTCATTAATATAAGGTGTTGCAAAAACCTTATCATCTGTTGCAATTTTT
>JAYVCI010000105.1:0-3528 GCA_043750035.1 Chitinophagaceae bacterium | reverse complement strand
TATTTATTTCAGGGTAGTACTTTTTTACCAATTTTGTAGCTTCAATGCCATTCATTTTTCCCATTCTGATATCCATATATATAATATCGGGTTTGTTTAATTTTATGGCATCAATTACATCACTACCATCATAAACACAAAATGCTATTTTGCAACGGGGATGTTTAGATATGATTTCAGTAAAACCTTTAACAAATAGTGGGTGGTCATCAGCCATTGCCACTTTAATAATTTTAGATTGCGGCATAGAAGATTTGTTTAATGCAAATGTAAAAGTAAAAATAGGCAGTTGGTACTAAAAAATGTTTATATGTATGAAAGTCAGTATCTTAAAAATTTAAGCCTGAATTTATCTACGGGAAATCCCGTAGATTTTTATTTTAAAACCTAGTAATGCTACTTATTTTTTATACCAAAATTGGCACCAACCTTTGCCAGCACCAGTTAAGAAAGAAAACATTTTACCTAATACAGATACAGTTTTGGTATAATATAAACAGCAACTTACTTTTTACAAGTAAAAAAAGGACAAATGAGAAATATTAATTCTACTTTATTTTTATTGCTACTACTTATTTCGGCAAGCATTGTTAGCATGCCCAATATTAGATACATGGTATGTAAAACTTTCCCTGCTGGCTCTGGTTGCGAAGCAACAGTCCCTCCATGCGGCTATGCATGGTGCGATGATGACCGCGGCCCTTGCTATAAATATAATTACTGGGGAAGATGTGGAAAAGATGGAAATGGAAAAGAGAAAGAATATGGATAAATAAAGAACCGTTGGAAACCGGCAACAACTGCCTAATTTCGCTGTAGCAATAATGGGCAACAATTAACTTATTTCAATAACAACTTTAATAAAATGAAAAAATCAATAAAAATCATCTTTCTTGCAGCCATTATGTTTATGTCTGCAAATATACTTCTTGCTCAAGCACCAATTGGTTCGCCAATAAAAGGATGTAGTCCTAACGGTGGAGGTGTTAAAGTAGGACCTAAAAATGGGCCGCCTTATATTGCATTGCATTGCCCCACTTGTGTTCAGCAGGTACAAAATTTCCCGCCTGTTTACATACATTCATGCGGTAATCAACCAGGACAATCAGGAGCTTGTCCTGTTTGTATTGAAATCAGTTTAAATCCTTGTTGTCCGGGCAATTGTTGTCCTGTTGGAAAAGATAAAATATATGTCATTAAATTGGTTTCGACAGGTGAAATTTGGCAAACCGATACTTATGATATAATAGAAGATGGAGAAGGGACTACAATAGAGTTTTTACCAATTGTTCTATAGAATGAATAAAAAGTGAATGCCAAATTGTTTTGGCATTCACTTTTTTAATTCAACACAAAACAATGAAAAAATATATAATAAAATGAAAAAATATATAATATTAGTTTTCGCAACATTTACTTTCTCAAATTTATATTGTCAATGCAGCGAGTGGCAAAAAATTATTGAAAGTAAGCAATATCAAATTTGGAGTGGCAAGCAATCTGTCGTAATTGGCAACAATGGAAATATATATAAGGTGTTCAAATTTTTTGATACCATAAATATTGATGGTTTCTCATTATACGGCGACAGTGGGGGTTTTCTTAATTGGAACAATATGGGTATTTTAGGTATAAACTCAATAACTAAAAAAGTATTTTTTGTTAACTATACAAAAAGCAAATCGAGATATAATGAGTATCCTAGAATTGCATATAATGATTATAGTAAAGAAATAGTAGTTTGTGGTTATACAAACGACTCGGCTCTGCAATTTGATAATAAACAAGTAACAAAAAATGAATTGTTTTATGTTTATTTGAGTAAATTTGATACCCTTGGCAAATGCAATTTTATAATCAAGCCTATAACAGTTAATGATAGCAATTCTTATATTGGATATGCCACCAATACAGTTTGCGATAAAATGGGGAATATTTACATAAGTGGTTTTTACACCGGAGTAATTAATATTTCCGGAAAAGCATATTCCACTGTGCCAGGTTTTTCAAAATACTTTTTAGCAAAATTTGATAATAACGGAAATAATATCTGGGTTAATGATACTATTAACTCTGATTTTATTCAAAACAAAGATATTACAATTGATGATAATGGGAACATTTATTCTGCAATAGATTTTGGAGATAAGTTAAAATATAATTCAGATTCAATAAAAAACAAAAGTCCTTTTGGAGGGACGGACGTGGCAATAATAAAATTTGACTCCACTGGAAAAATAATTTGGGTGACCGCGGGAGGAGATATAGGCAGCGATTATGTTTATGGATGTACAGTAGATAAAAATTTTAATGTATATGCTTGCGGTAATTTTGCAGGAAGTTTTAAAATACAGGGCAAACAAATCTATGGTGGTTCATCAAGTGCTTATGTTTTTTCACTTGACTCTAAAGGAAAATTAAGATGGATAAAACCTTTGGTAGATAGTGTAGATGCCACCTCATTTTCAATTCAGGTTTTAGACAACAATAAAATTATTTGTACTACTAATTTCTCTTCTCAATTGCAAATAGATAATGTAATACTGAACTCTAAAGTAGTTGATAATTCTGGCTATCCAAATACTGCATACTTTATAATGGATGATTTGGGAAATATTTTTAAGTATTCTCAAATGGGTAGTAAGGTTGGGAGCGGAAGCAATGTTTATGTTTCAAATAAAGATATATATATTGAAGGGGGTTTTATTTCCGATATAAACCTTGATACGACTAAATATATTTTTACTGATACTATTCCAAAATCATTTTTATGGAAATTGTGTGAGGATAAACTTTTAGGAGTAGATAAATATGAAATCAATTTACGGAAATCTTTTTTAATTTACCCCAACCCTGCATCTTCAGCTTTTACAATAGAACACGCTACCCAACAAAAAGAAGACCTAACAATATACAATACACTGGGCGAGCTGGTATATAAAGACACCTGGCCTCGAGGCCAGACACTAAGGAATATAGATATGAGTGCATTGCCCAAGGGTATTTATATAATAAGAATTGGCGATGCGGTGCAGAAGGTGGTGAGGGAGTAGCTTCGGCTACGCTCGGCTACCGTGGGCTCCGCTCAGTGCCCTATTGTGGTTGGCGACAACGCCTAACAACAGGTAATATTTCATAAAAAAGCAGCGTACCCCAAAAAAGCATGCTGCTTTTTTTACTTTACCGCAATAGCTGCATACAGTTGAACCTTTGCCAGCACCAATTAAGAAAGAAAATGCTTTACCTAATATAAACAGCACTTAACAGAAAAATTATTGATAAACAAAAAACCGTTGGAAACCGATAACAACTCCCTAATTTCGCTGTAGCAATAATGGGCAACAATTAACTTATTTCAATAACAAAAATTATGAAAAAATATATTAAAATGACTATTCTTGCTTGCATTATGATAATGCTTGCAAATGTTTCAAACGCCCAAAGCATTGCATTTAATATAGAAACTTACAGAGGCTACTTCTTCCAAAACTCATCAGGCGATGATATACAGGGTTTTTCTTTCAGGCC
>JAYVCI010000104.1:0-5640 GCA_043750035.1 Chitinophagaceae bacterium | reverse complement strand
TGGAGGAAATAAATATTAACAAAAGTGAATTTCATGGAGAATGGAACTATACTATTAAACCAAATTTTGAACAAGTTATTTCTTGACAGTTACTAAAGTATATCTATTATTATTTTTACCTATAAAACTATAATCAAAAATCATTTTATTGGAATGGCTTAAATCTACGTCTTGCTGATAAAGTAGCTCATTGGGCACATCTCTGGTAACATTACTTAAATGGACACTGGCATTTATATAATAATTGCCATTAGATGGCATAAAACCATAAGATGGAGACCCATTTGATTCTAAAGTAATATCCTGAGAACCGGTGCCACTCAAAAAAAAGCTAGTGTTAGGGACCCAGGCAGGGATAATACCATAGCTTTCAAAGCTGGCATCGCGTGGCCCTTGAAATGGTATAGGCTCTTTCTTTTTGCAGTTATTAAAACCAATGCCCATAATGATAAGCACCAGTATGTTTATTATTAAAAATCGGGTTTTCATCCGTTTATCGCCAGTGTTTTATAGTGCTTAGGGTACACTTTTATTAAGCTAATAAATTTGCATTTCTTTTACAAATATAGGAACATAGTGCATATAAAATAAAATAAAAATCATAGCTTAGTTAGTAAGTAATTAATATATTTAACACATTCAATTTTTATAAAAATGCAACCCTTTCCAAATTAACTGTATCTAGTAGATTAAATATTCTCAATGTAATAATTTTACTCAATCGTTTCCTTTTACTAAATTTTAAAAAAAATTAAATGAAAAACAAGATAAAATTATTATTGATACCCTGCATTGTTATATGTATTAATTCCCAAGCCCAAAACCCAAGTGGTATTTTTATAAACTATATACCCATGTACTGCTACAGCCGCTTCTTGCCCAGTGGTAATGTGCCAGCAGCTTTTAATTTAAAACGTTTTAATGGTTCTGAATCATTGGGCATTGGTTACAATAAGTGTATTAATTCTCACTTATCTGCATCGCTTAGTATATATTTTGATGTGAACAATTATAGATACCAACTTTTCCGTGATTATAACCCTTTGGAAAAAAAGTATGTCCAACGAAATAGTTCAACCACTATTACATCAGCACAGCCGCTACTAATGTTTACTTGGAGTGGCTTTCGCTCACATATTTTGGATAAATGCTATATTAGTACAGGCATTTCTTATAATATTAATAACAGTGTTTATGATACCTGGTCAATTAGTTTTTCTCAAAATAATGCTGATACCTTTTATTGGTCACGACAAGTTAATTCTCGAAAAGCTACCAATTTTGGTTGGCATATAGAGATAGGTAAAACATACAGGTTCAGCAAAAGAATAGACCTACAGGTTGGGTTACGTATTAAGTTGGGACAAGGCAGTAAAATAACCACACATCAAATATATATAACCAACAGAAACTATAAGTTTGAAACTATGTCAAGCCCATCATACGTAGGTGTGAGTGGTAGATTAATTTTTCATCGAATAATAAAATAATCTGCTGAAAGTTCTGGAACAAATGGTATAATATTATCACCCAATAAACTTCCTTAGAGAATTTGCCACCACTCCCCCATCCATCTTTTCGATAATATGCGGCTGCTCTTCCAATATCATAGAACTTGAATTGGAAATATGGTTTGCGGCTTCGATAGTTTCTTCTTGGGTTACCATCTTATCGACTGAGCCCACACACATTTGAACCGAAATTTGTATGGCTTGCAAATGCTCTTTACTGATTGGATTTAAACCAATATGTTTTAATATATGTTGTGTATCGGTTAATATATCGGGCCAATTATTGGGATGTAAATTTTGTTGCATGGCGAGGAACTGCGGGGCTTTCTCGGCCAAAATATTATAGTCCAATTTCATCGCTTCTTTGTTGGCTATTGCTTTATCCCAAAGCATTTTGGTGGCAATGGTATATAGTTTTTTCATGCCTTTATAATGATTGGCAGCCATATATAATCCTATATATCCGCCCATGCTATAGCCTGCCAATATATAATCGTTAAGACCTTTTTCATCTGCGTAATTTGCTATATAATCTCCAAAATATTTCAAGCTATATTCACGCATTGGTTCAACAGATTCACCATGCCCGGGCAGATTAATAGTAAATATATTACAATGTCCTTCCAAATGAGCCACTATATGTTCCCACGATTTTGATGTACCCAGTGCCCCGTGAACTAAAATTAGATTTTGCATGGTGCAAAAATAGGCAATGGGAATTAGGATTTGGGATATGGGGCCATTCGGCGTCAGCTCCCCAAATCCCAATTCCCAAATCCCACCTTAACTTTGCAAAATATATGACTGAAGAAACAGAACTGATAGAAGAGCAACCCGAATTATTTGAACACTTTAATATTGTGGTGGACAATGGACAAAGTTTGCTAAGGGTAGATAAGTTTTTGATGCACAAAATACAGAATGCCAGTCGTACCAAAATACAAGCTGCGGCTGATGCAGGCAGCATTATCATAAACGGCAAACCTGTAAAATCGAGTTATAAAGTAAAGCCTGCGGATAAGCTCAGCATTGTATTGCCCACGCCACCCCGCGATACGGAGTTACTTCCAGAAAACATTCCCTTAGATATTATATACGAAGATGATCAATTATTATTGGTGAACAAAGCATCGGGCATGGTAGTACACCCTGGATATAATAATTATACAGGCACCTTGGTTAATGCACTTGTGTATCATTTTCAAAACCTTCCCACCAGCAGAAATGGAGAGATACGCCCGGGATTGGTGCATCGGATAGATAAAGGTACCACAGGCATATTGGTGATTGCCAAAACTGAGTTGGCGATGAGCCATTTGGCCCGTCAGTTTTTTGACCATAGCATCGACCGTAAATATATAGCATTGGTATGGGGCGATGTGGCACAAGATAAAGGCACTATTACAGGCCATATAGGCCACAGCCTTAAAGACCGCCGCATGATGCAAGTATTCCCCGATGGCGATAATGGCAAAGAGGCAATTACCCATTATACTGTGCTTGAGCGTTTTCATTATGTAACCCTTATTGAGTGCCAGTTAGAAACAGGTCGTACGCACCAGATAAGGGCACACATGAAATACATTGGACATCCCTTATTTAATGATGCTACTTATGGTGGAGATAAAATACTGAAAGGCACTACATTTGCAAAATACAATCAGTTTATTGATAACTGTTTTAATATAATGCCCAGGCAGGCATTGCACGCCAAGATGCTTGGTTTTATTCACCCTGCCAGCCACAAGCACCTGGTTTTTGAAAGTAAGCTGCCAGCAGATTTTGCTGGACTTATGGAAAAATGGAGACATTATATCATCCATAATAAATGATTTTGTATTAATTTAGCAGCCTCTTATGCTAAATGGCGATATCATATTGTATGAAGAAATAAAGGAACAAGTGCAGGTATTGCTTGACTTGTCGCCTAATTATACTTTTTTCAAAGATAAATTTTTCAGGTATGTGATGGTGAACAAAAACTTTGCAGATTTCCAAAATAGGGCTGCTGCGTTTTTTATAGGCAAAACAGACGAAGACTTTGTAGAGAATACTGATTTGCTCGATACCTATCTGAAACAGGATATTGAAGTATTGACCAAAGAAGGTAAGATTGAATTTCCTGTGGTAGAAATACCCGCAGATAATGGCGAGATTCGGTATTTTAGAATTACCAAAAACATCATCAAAAACTATTTGGGTTACGATAAGCTCATCTTTACTACTGCTGTAGATGTTACTCAAATTATACACGACCAAAAACGAAAGCAAGAGCAGGAAGTATTCTACAAACACTTATTCGACAATAACCTTGATGGTATTGTATTGTTTGATGCAAAAGAGTATAAAAATCTAGATTGTAATGAACGTGTACTTGAAATATTTAGATGCAGTAGAGAAGAATTTCTAAATTTTGAAGTAACAGTAAACCAGCCTCAGATGCAGCCTGATGGTACAAAAACCACACTTTTTATGGAGCAAAATTTGGCAGAGGCCAAAAAGCTCGGCAAGCTACGTAGTACTTTCCATACCAACCGTTTCGATTTTTCTCCATGCGTCTTAGATATCCATATATATAAATTCAGTGAAGAAAACCCTGACCATGTTGTCATGATTTTTAAAGACATCACTGAGCAATACCAAATGATGGAGCAGGTGATAGAAGATAAAGAACGCTTTAGAAATCTATACGAACGAAACCCTTCAGGTGTGGCAATAGTTGATTTTGATTGGAATGTTATTTCTGTGAACGATTCTTGGGTAAAATTATTGGGATATACGCTGGAGGAAATGAAAGAAAAGACAATTTTGGGAATAAGTCATATAGAAGATATGCCGCTGCACAACGAATTAAAAAATAAGGCTATTAATGGTGAAATAGACAGCTATAAACTGAGAAAACGATATATTAAAAAAGACGGGAACATTTTATATGCTGAACTTACAGCAGGCGTAGTAAAAGACAAAACAGGGAATCCAAGTTATTTAATTGGGATTGTAACAGATATTACGGATATGGTCCATGCACAGAACGAGCTCAATTTAAAGAATGACCACCTGCAAAAAATAATTGAGGAATTGAACACATTGGTATACCGTACCTCTCACGATCTTCGTTCACCCATTACGTCTGTGATGGGGCTAATTAGTTTGTTTGAGTTGACTGGGGACGATGACCCTAACAATATATATGTGAACATGATGAGAAACCAATTAAACAAATTGGACAATGTAATTAAAGACATCATTGAGTATCATAAAATTAGTCATAATGAACCTGAAAGATTGGTAGTGGATTTTGAGACTATTATAAATGATAAATTTGACCAGCTCAAATTTTTGCCCAACTTTAATAAGATAGTTACCGATGTCTCCATTAAAAAAGAGGTTGAATATATAGGTGACCGATACTTAATCTGTATCTTGTTTAACAACTTTATCTCAAATGCTATCAAATACGCTGATTTTGGAAAACCTGAGAATTACATATATATAACTATAAATATTGACAGCGAGAAGGCTGTAATAAAAATACAAGACAATGGGATAGGAATTCAAAAAGAATATGTGGACAGGATTTTCAAAATGTTCTTTAGGGCAACAGAGCTAAGCCAAGGGACTGGACTAGGGCTTTATATGGTGCGAGAGATTATAAATAAAATGAATGGGCGAATAAATGTGGACTCCGTATTTGGAGAGGGTACCATATTTGAAATAGTACTTCCTAACCAGAATTAGCCATGAAATTATTGGTTTTAGTTTAACAAGACCAATTTGCCTGTAAGCGTTTTACCGTTATCCATATTAACTTTTATTAGATAAAGGCCACTGGTTAATCCTGATAAATTCATTTCAGTGGTACCTAGTGAAATAGCCCCAGTAGTAGCGATGAGTTTACCATCAATACTAACTACTTCAATATTATAAGAAATATTCTCCGGTTTTTCTATTACAAACTTAAATTCTCTGTTTGTTGGATTTGGATAAATAGCCAAACTGCGGCGATAAATTTGAGTAACAGTTTTATTTATCTCAGAAACACGGATCATTTTTTTGTAGATCCTTTGTCCACTGCATCCTGTTTCATTGTCATCTACAGTAAGCGTTACCTTATACTCCCCATGTTCAG
>JAYVCI010000103.1:0-5331 GCA_043750035.1 Chitinophagaceae bacterium | reverse complement strand
GGGTTTTATCAGAAAAAGCAAGACCTTGTGTTTACAAGGGTTACAGGGACTTTATTTGCCTGTTTTTAAGTTTTGTCGTTTGGTAGTGATAAATATGGTTAAATTTCTCACACCCTCACAATCTTCGCTCCCAAAGCATTCAACCGTACATCAATCTCCTCATAACCTCTATCAATCTGTTCTATATTATGTATGGTGCTAGTGCCTTGTGCAGAAAGGGCTGCGATTATCAAGCTCATCCCTGCCCTGATGTCGGGCGAGGTCATGGAGATACCGCGTAGTTGGAATTTTCTTTCTAAACCGATTACTACTGCTCGGTGTGGGTCGCAGAGTATAATTTTTGCTCCCATGTCTATCAGATTGTCTACAAAGAATAACCTGCTTTCAAACATTTTTTGGTGTATGAGCATACTACCAATTGCTTGCGTTGCCGTTACCAATATAATACTTAACAAGTCGGGCGTGAAACCAGGCCAGGGGGCATCATATACGGTAAGAATAGAACCATCAATAAATGTATCTATAGCATAACTATCTTGTTGGGGAATATATAAATCGCCATTGCTTTTCACTTCCATTTCTATACCCATTCTGCGGAAAATATCAGGTATTTGTCCCAGTTCATTTACCATGGGGTTTTGTATGGTGAGTTCACTCTGTGTCATAGCTGCAAGTCCAATAAACGAACCTACTTCTATCATATCGGGTAACATGGTATGTTCTGTTCCACCAAGTGCGGCAACACCTTCTATTTCTAGTTTGTTGGTGCCAATACCTGTTATTTTTGCACCCATACTATTTAGCATTTTGCACAACTGTTGTAGGTAGGGTTCACATGCAGCATTATATATAGTGGTGATTCCTTTTGCCAGCACCGCAGCCATCAAAATATTTGCAGTTCCAGTTACAGAAGGTTCATCCAAAAGCATATAAGTTCCCCTCAGTTCGGATGCATCCACACGATAAAATTTATCCTGCTCATCATATACAAATTTTGCACCCAATCTTTGGAAACCAATGAAGTGCGTATCGAGCCTTCTGCGGCCAATTTTATCACCACCGGGCGTAGGTATATATCCTTTGCCAAACCGACCCAATAGGGGGCCCACAACCATTACAGAACCACGCAATCCTGCTCCTTTGGTCTTGAAATCGTCCGAAATAAGGTATTCCAAATTCACATCTTTGGCAGCAAATACATAAGAACCTTTTTTTAGTTTGTGTATCGTCACCCCAAAATCCCGTAGCAAATCTATCAACTTCATCACATCCCTAATTTCAGGAATATTATGTATCGTGATTTCCTCCGGCGTAAGTAATACAGCCGATATAATTTGCAGTGCTTCATTTTTTGCACCCTGTGGTATAATAGTACCCTTAAGTCTGTTGCCACCTTCTATTTTAAAACTACCCATTTTATTTAATTACGAATTTCAAATTACGAATTTAATACTCTATATTTTTAGTTATGATTTTATATTTTAACTACGAATTTCAAATTACGAAAACGGTTTATATAATATTCGTAATTGCTAATTCGTAATTGTTTTCCCCTTCGGCCAAAAAATTGAAACCAATATATATATAACAACCGTAGGCAACATCCCTCCGAGACCGAAAAAGGCGACGCTTAGTCCTCCTACAAGTATTATAATATATTTATCTAAATTATCTGCGATGCTGAAGTTTTTAAATTTGAGGGCTATTAATTTTATTCCGCTTACAGGAAGCCATGTACATAAGGCCATTATCAAAATTAATATATAAGGATTTTGTAATTGTTGTGCCAACCAAGGGAAATCATAATTAACTGCAATCCAAGGCAAACTGGCTACAATCATGGCATTGGCTGGGGTGGGCAAACCTTTAAAACCATATTCTTGTCCTTCATCAATATTGAAAACTGCCAACCTCCAGGCTGACGCAATGGCAATACTGTATGCTAAATATTGCACCATCACGGGGTTACCCCAAAGCCAATTGTCATAATGTGTGTGGGCTTGACTATCGGATGCCATCATATATAATATCATTGCAGGTGCCACACCAAAGGTAACCATATCGGCAAGTGTGTCTAATTGTTTGCCCAGTGGACCACTTACCTTTAGCATTCTTGCAGCGAAGCCATCGAAAAAATCGAATACCATGGCAATAACCATAAAAATAGTTGCATCGGCAAGATTGTCTTGTAGAGCGAATCGAATAGCCACACAACCCATCAATAGGTTGGAAAGTGTGAGTGCGTGGGGTAGCCACTTAAAGTATTTTTGCATGAAAATCAATTTTCTAACTTGACCCTGCGAAGTACGCAAGCAGAAACAAAACTACAAAGAAAGGAAATGAAAAGTTTTCAGCCTATTTTTGCCCATTATAAGTCGATAGTCGTTAGTCATTAGTCGTTAGTCTTGAAGAAGCCTAGTAGTAAAGAGTTGTCGGTTATCTGTTTTCTGTTATCAGCCCATACGGCAAACAGACCACAAACTGATAACTGACAACCGATAACAAAATATAAAATAACAATTGTAAAATAAAAAATACCCCTATGGCTGAAGTAATTAGAATGCCCAAAATGAGCGACACCATGACCGAAGGTGTGATAGTGGAGTGGCATAAAAAGGTAGGTGACGCAGTAAAATCGGGCGATATATTGGCTGAGGTAGAAACCGACAAGGCCACGATGGAACTGGAAAATTTCGCAAAAGGAGTTTTGCTTCATATCGGAATTGAAAAAGGACAAGCCGTTCCTGTAGATGCTGTGATAGCGATAGTGGGGAAGGAGGGAGAGGATATATCAGAACTATTAAAAGGTGATGCTCCTGCCAAACCTGCCGCAGAAAAATCTGCTGAACCAGCTACAGAAACCGATGCAAAAACTGAAACTAAACCAGCAGAGAAAACTGCTGAAGCTGCCCCAGTTACTGCTCCCGAAAAAATTTCTGAAACTAAAACCTCGCCCGACTCCCGATTGAAAGTATCGCCTTTGGCACGAAAAATTGCTGAAGAAAAAGGAATCACTCTTAATAAAATACATGGCAGTGGCGAGAATGGCAGAATTGTAAAACGTGATCTTGAAAATGCATCTGCATCATCTGCACAAGTAGCACCATTTGTACCTGTTACAACAGAAAGTTACGAAGATATTCCATTGAGCCAAATGCGTAAAACCATTGCCCGCCGTTTGGGTGAGAGCATGTTCAGTGCACCGCATTTCTACCTCACCATGGAAATAGATATGGACTCTGCAGTCGATTCACGCAAGCGATTGAACGATATGGGCGGACCAAAAATTTCTATCAATGATATGATAGTGAAAGCTGCAGCGGTAGCTCTTCGCAAACACCCAAAAGTAAATAGCAGTTGGCTGGGCGATAAGATCCGCATTAACCATCATATACATATAGGTGTAGCCATGGCCGTAGATGAAGGTTTGGTAGTCCCCGTTATAAAATTTGCCGATCAAAAATCGTTTGCACAAATAAATAGCGAAGTGAAAATATTTTCAGAAAAAGCCAAAACCAAAAAACTACAACCCGAAGAATTTACTGGAAATACATTTACCATAAGTAACTTGGGAATGTATGGTATTGAAGAATTCACTGCTATCATAAATCCTCCCGATTCATGCATACTCGCAGTAGGAGGCGTTAAACAACAACCCGTTGTAAAAGATGGAACTATAAGAATTGGCAACGTAATGAAAGTAACCCTAAGCTGCGACCACCGCAGTGTGGATGGTGCCACAGGTTCTGCATTTTTGCAGACGCTGAAGAATTATTTGGAGGCTCCGATGTTGATGCTAATATAGTCATTAGTAGTTAGTAGTTAGTAGTTAGTAGTTAGTAGTTAGTAGTTAGTAGTTAGTAGTTAGTAGTTAGTTGCTTACGCCAGATTATATCCACACCGTCATTGCGAGGAGCTGTGTGTTAGCCATTGTGCAGAGCGACGTGGCAATCTCAAATGGAGTAGGATTATTATATAATAGCATTTAATATTTTACAATTATAATTTTATATTTTTCAAATGCTGACACCGAATATGGGAATGCTCAAAATTATTTTTATAACAATAAGTATATTATTTATATTATACTTAATTTCAAGTTGGTTTTTACTAGATGGTAGAATTATATATACTACTTCATTTGATGCGTTGTCGAAAGAAGAATCAATCACTAGGGATTTATTCGTCACTGATAATTTAGTAATAATGACTGAGGGTGATTCTTTAAAAAACTTCAAAGACAAATTTGATGTTTGGACTAATAAAAGATATGCTGTGAAGTACTTTGGCTTCTTTTTTAATTGGACATATACAGAACCAAGTTGGAGGTATTTAGAAATTAAAGCTAGAGAAAAATATGAAGATGAAATAGAATGGTGTACAAAAGATCCTGACGAAAATTACCCTTGCGGCTGCTGTAATAGAATAGGCTGTGTTGTTAATGATACAGTTATTGTTGATTTTGTAACATGCCAGCTTAAAGAGAAGATAGGTAAATTAAAAGTTATAATAAAATAGCTGAGTTATATTATAATCAGGCGAAAACAGGCAGCAAATACTTGATACTAGCGACTTGATACTTGATACCTATTGTTGTTTCCGTTCTGCGAACGGGAACTATCATATAAATGTAGGATTTGCAATCCGGCAAATGTAGAATGCCTTATTTATCTATGATATTCGTTTGTTTAATAAATATAGGATTGCCATTTTCAAACCTAACCCCATCTATAGTGTAATCACCCATTATACACCCATAACCTTCTGATCTCTGAGTAAACTGCGGCCACATAACCATTTTCATATTTGCCAGTTCAATTGGTTTTTGACCTGGAATCATAAATTTATATTTATAATGTATATTCATGACTCTATGGATATTTGATTGACGAATTTTTTCAGCAGGATGTGAAGGTGAAACATATATTTTGAATGAATCGACCCAAACGGCATTGTTATACTCTTTGACTAAAATAGAGTCGAATTCATTATTGTCAAACCCTCTGAATTCAATTGGATGAATGTTGAAGTTGTTCGTGTTTAAGCATTTGGTTTTAAATTCTTTTCGTTCCTCATCTGACCATCTGCTGTTCCAGCAACCGGTTTGAATGAAAATGATTATTACTGTGATAGCTATTTTCTCCATATTTAACATTTGTGTAAGCCCGCCAGGTCGCAGACCTTAGATTTTATTAATATATCACCATTTGCAAAATGGCGATAACGGTGTAGCTGATGTTATATTATAATCAGGCGAAAGCAGGTAGCAAATACTTGATACTTGATACCATCTTTCGTCTTTCCCCGCTACTCCTCCACAAAATACGCATT
>JAYVCI010000102.1:0-16030 GCA_043750035.1 Chitinophagaceae bacterium | reverse complement strand
AACCAAAAAATTATTTCCAGCCGTAGTGGCTATCCATATAGCTGAATGTTGAGCACCTGTAGTCTGCGTTCTCGATGCTGTTTGGTAAAATTTGTTATTGTTAATATTATTATCAGTATTTCCCGTTGAAATATAAACGCCAGCACTGGTTACTGCAGCTCCAAAATAATCATAGATATTATTGTTGGTTATTAAATTACCGCTATTGTTAATGGCCGTTGTGGTAGTGGAGCCATTCATATAAACACCTTTTGTTGAGAGGTTGCTTCCCGCAGGGCCAATATCATTGAATGATATGGTATCATTGTCATTTCCGTTTGCAGTAGTCCCATCGGTGCTGAAAAAGATATTGCCACCATTGGTGCCTACAGCCGCAGAAAAAGAACCCAGTATGCTGCAATTTGTAATTTTATTACTGGTCGCACCTCCTATAAATAGGATGGTTGAGGTGCCGGTAGTTGCTGATGCCGTTGTATTTGAAATAGTAAGCGAATTGCCCCCGGTGTTTAATCCGTCTATTTTCACATTGTCGGCCCCGTTCAAATTAATAAGCGGAGAACCGGCTGTTACCGCAGCAGAAACTGTCCTGGCTCCGCTTGGGGTAATTGCAATTGAGGAATAAGAGGCACTTCCGCTTCCGCTGGCATTCAATGTTGCCCCACCTGCCGCTTCAGAAGTGCTGGCTGTAATACTGATAGTGATAGTTCCGGTATGTGTACCAGAATTGATGGCGGAAAACGCCCCGCCCAAAGTGGAATACGATGCACTGGTTGTGCCGCCTGTGGCGGTAAGTGCAACATTTTGTGCGTTAATAGCCTGAGAGATACCTGTTAGTAAAATGAAAGTTAGCAGGATTTTTTTGAGTGTGTAGAATTTCTGGAGCATATATTTTTTTATTTGTTAGTACAAATGTACACAGAAAAATTGCATTATCAACAAAATGAGGATATTTATTTAAAATAAAAAATAAATAGAATTAAATATATCTGAATAGATAATTCATCCCGACCCCTGAATCCCGAATCCAATTTCCTCACTATATTTGCATCACATTATTATAACATGAAATACTACCTCTACATTATTGCTTTTTTATTGCTTTCGGCCAACGTGCAAGGTCAGAAATACAAACATAAAAACGTGGTGGACCACTGGGAAAATGTGGTATCGCCAAAAGATACATTTTCCTATTTCCCCGGCACTTCTGAACCTGATAGTGATTGGTACAAGCCTTCCTACAACCCTTCATGGTCCAAAGGATATGGTGGCTTTGGCTTTGGCGATGGAGATGATACCACTGTTATTAGCACCTCTGCTACTTCAGTATATATTATCCGGAAATTCAGCATCAAGGATACTTCTAAAATATA
The DNA here is from genome assembly GCA_043750035.1 of Chitinophagaceae bacterium. Lineage (GTDB taxonomy): Bacteria > Bacteroidota > Bacteroidia > UKL13-3 > UKL13-3 > CANJUD01. The sequence goes on along the minus strand of JAYVCI010000102.1, from coordinate 14,660 downwards.
TAATGCTTTGCTCACTTTGGATTACGATGATGGCTTTGTGGCTTATATAAATGGGGTGGAAATTGCACGGGCAAATATGGGTGGCTCAAGTCATCCAAGGTACGATTCATTGGCTAGGAGCACGCACGAGGCACAGATGTATCAGGGCAACCAACCTGAATATTACTATATACAAAAATCACTTTTAAATACAATTTTGGTTAATGGTTTTAACTATTTATGTATACAAGTTCACAATGTTTCTATAAGTTCTAATGATCTTTCTAGCATTCCTTATTTATTCGTAGCTATAAACGATACCACTACTAAAAACTATAAAGCAAATCCTGCTTGGTTTTCGCCCACATTGGTCACCCATTTACCTATTATGGTGATCAATACCAATGGACAATATATACCCGATGATCCTTCCATAACAGCCGATATGGGAATAGTAAATAATGGATTTGACCAAAACCATTTAACAGATAGTTTTAATGGGTACAAAGGCAAGATAACTATACAAAGCCGTGGCTCATCATCGCAGGGTCAGCCACAAAGAAGTTATGCATGGACTACTGTTGATTCATCAGGGATTGGTATAAATGCAAAGATACTGGGCATGCCCAAAGAAAGTGATTGGATATTGTTTGGCCCCTATACCGATAAAACTTTGATGCGGAATAATCTTATATATGAAATTTCGCGTCAGATGGGTTGGTACGCTTCACGCACTGAGTTTTGCGAGTTGATTTTAAATAATCAATATGTTGGGGTATATGTGGTGATGGAGAAAATCAAATGGGATAAAAACAGGGTTGATATCCCTAAACTTTTGCCACAAACCACCAAAGGAGATAGCCTTACGGGAGGATATATATTAAAGGTTGACCGTGTAAAGCAATCGGGATATGGGGTATGGACATCTCCTATCACAAGCTATGGTAGCGGGAAAAGCTATCAGATACAAACAGTGAATCCTGATATCCCAGTTATTACACAAATACAAGCAAATTATATCAAACGCTGGATGGACAGTTTTGAAAATATGTTATATGGTGGTGGAAGTAAGGTTAGTGCCAACTATCACAAATTTATTGATGTAAACTCTTTCATTGATTTTTATATATGTAATGAAATGACCCACAATGTAGATGCTTATCGTTTAAGTTGTTTTTTATATAAACAGAAAAACAGTTTGGGAGGTCGTTTATATGCGGGACCAATTTGGGATTTTAATATCGCATTGGGCAATGCCAATTATTGTAATGGAGGCGATACCGCTGGGTGGAGCACCTGTAGCTATTCGGCTGAACCTTTTTGGTTTGAAAGACTATTAGAAGACCCGGATTACAAAAAGCAATTCAAATGTAGGTGGACAAGCCTCAGAAAAGATTTACTAAAAACACAGAATATATATAATTGGATTGATTCAGTTGCAGAAATCTTGGAAGTACCTCAACGCCGTCATTATAAACAGTGGCAAATATTGGGAACTTATGTGTGGCCCAACAACTATATAGGAAGTACCTATGCCCAAGAAATAAATTATCTAAAAACCTGGGTTCGCGGACGAATGAATTGGATGGATAAAAATATGCCCAATGTTACCTCGTCCTGCAAATCAACTTATAGCAATTCTATTATAGTTTCTGAGTTAAATTACAACTCACATCCCAAACTGGACGGGGGAAATTGGATTGAATTATATAATAACTCATCTTCCAATATCAACATTGCCGAATATATGCTCACCGATGCTTCCGGATTTAGAAGTTATACTGTTCCCAACAACACCGTTCTAAATGCACGATCATATATAGTATTGGTGGAAGACACTGCATTGTTTAGGAAAAAATATCCCAATGTGAAAAATTATAGAGGCCCTACAAATCTTTCATTGCCAAATGACACTGGAACTATTAGATTGTTTGATAAACTTAGCTACCCCGTTTTTCAAATGGGCTATAGCGATAAAAAAGAATGGCCACAGGGTGCTGATGGAAATGGATATACATTAGAGCTCAAAACTCCCGGCACCAATCTCAATGACCCAGCCTCATGGATGGATGGATGTATAAGTGGCTCACCTGGCAAGGCACGCACAAATTGTAGCGAACGTTTATATGTGAGTGAAATCAACTACAGCTCAGAAAAAAATAATGATGCGGGTGATTGGTTCGAATTACACAATATGGATACTGTTGCTTATAATTTAAAAAGCTATATAATTAAAGACGATAATGATACCGATATTTTTACCATCACCGGTAATATAAGTATTCCACCAAATGGATACTTGGTAGTGTGTAATGATACAACAAAATTTAAAACAATATATCCCAATGTGACCAACTATATAGGCCAATTTAATTATGGACTGAATGCAAAAGGTGATGCGATAAGAATATATAATGGTTTTGGCACACCCATACAAAAAGTATATTATAGTGATTCTTTCCCGTTCCCCTGGGGAGCAAAAGGCACCGGTTATACCATTGATTTTATAGATACTGCTATTTACCAAAGTATTGGAAGTAGTTGGCAGTTAAGCTGCTATTTGGGTTCGCCGGGAAGGGCAAGGCCTAAGTTCTGTCATCCAGCCCAATTTGCCAATTTAGTTTTCACCGAATTGAAATTACAGAGTGATGCGAAAAACAATGAAGGGCAATGGCTAGAACTCTATAATAAAGATACCGCAGACCTAGATATTAGTGGTTGGAAATTGACAAATTCAAATAATACTACCATTCTCACATTTGCAAAAAATACGATTATACCTTCTAAATCAAATATTATTATCTGTAGCGATACCAATGCATTTAAACAAGAATATCCTAATATAACAAACTATACAGGTAATTTCAATTATCAGATTTCGCTTAATAAAGATAGCTTAAATATAATTGACAATACAGCTTATCCAGCTCGTGGATTTGTGTTTGATTATAGCCAATATACCAAATCAAATTTACTAACCCGCAGCATCGAATTATTGCATACCGATTCTTCTGATAACAATACAGCTAGTTGGATTGATGGCTGCCTGCACGCTACACCCGGGCAGATGCATGGGGTATGTAACGAGCCGAACTATATAAGCGAAGTTTGTTATAATAATACCCAGGGAGATTGGCTAGAATTATATAATTTTGATACGGCTAGTGTTGATTACTCAGGATATGAAGTGCGTATGAATAATGATAGTATTATACTTCCTGCAAATACGTTGATCAATGCAAAATCATATCAAACCATTGTGAATGATAGTATCAAATTTGCTTTTCGCTTTATGTTGATTAAGTTTATAGTGAATTCAAATTTGAATCTGAACGATACATTAGGAATTTTAAAAGTATATAATAATATTGGCAAATTAGTGTATTCTAATTTCTATCAAAACACACTACCTTATAATACAATGGCAAATGGATTTGGTTATACCTTAAACATGTATAATGATACGCTGAATCCCGAAAATCCTGCATCTTGGAAAACCTCTTGCCTTGATGGAACACCAAGTATGGCAATTGACGTAAACTGCAATCCAGCCGCTACTGCCAGTATAGTTTTCAATGAACTTAGCTTGTGGCCTGACAGTTTGAAAGACGATGGGATGTGGTTGGAATTATATAATAAAGATTCTGTTGATGTAAATGTATCAAATTGGGCTATATTGGGAAATAAAAATAATATATTATTGCGTTTCCCTGAAAACTATATAATAAAAGCAAATTCATATTTGATTATTTGCAGTGATAGCAATAAATTCAAGAAATGGAATGCCAATACCAATTCAGATTTTGTATGGATGCAAATACCAAGTCTTACTTTTGATAATCTAAAAATGGTTGATTATTTTACCAATCCAAGCAGCAACGCTATCTATCATAACAATACAGATTCCATAAATATTGCAGCACATCACTTTGGGCGTAATATCAATAATAAAACAGGAACATTACATTTAACCAATAGTGCCGATTGGGAAATAGCCTGCTTCGGGGGAACACCAGGTATGCTTAACCATACCTGTTCTGATACCATTATTGTATCCGAAATTAATTATAATAGTTTGCCACAAAAAGACGCAGGTGATTGGTTGGAACTATATAATCCCAACAAGCAAATCATGAACTTAGGTGGAAGTTATATCCGCACCAAAGATTACCAAAATTGGTGGAAAATACCTGCAAATACGTTTATACAGCCAGATTCATTTATAGTGTTGGTAGGTGATACAACATTGTATAGTAGTCGTAATAGGATATTCCAATCCAATATTGTATATATCCCTAGTTTCAATTTGGCAAATGACAGTGAAGTGATATTTATATATAATAAAGATACCCAATTAATATATAGTAATTTCTATACCAACACTTATGTACCCACTACCAATGGACTTGGGTTCACCATGGAGAATATGTATAAAACCTCTAAACCTTATTCATCGGCTTATTGGTTTGCTGGTTGCGAAGAAGGATCACCCGGGTTTAGATACACCACACCTTGTCCACTAAGAAACACAGCTATTCAAACTGTATATCAAACAAGCGAGTATAGTATATATCCCAATCCTGCAAACACTATATTGTATATTCAATTCACCAATCCTGAAACTAAAGGCCGACCCGATAGTTATCGGGTGAAAATTTATGATATGAATGGGAAGTTGGTTCATGAGCAATCAGTAAATGAATCCACAACGACCATAAATGTTTCCAATTGGAATGCGGGATTATATATTATGAATTTGAATGGTAAATACCTTTCTAAGTTTGTAGTGACTAAGTAAATAAAAATGGCGTCATTGCGGAGGAGGAATAACGTAGCAATCTACTTGAAGTATGTTCGAGCAGATTGAAATTACTGAGCACACACTCCATGAGATTGCCACGTCGCCCTGCCCACATGCATTCGCACTGCTCCTCGCAATGACGGAATATTATTAAAAAGTTTTTTTGATTTTACAGAATACTCTAGAATCCCTCTCCTAACAGGAGACGGTGACAAGCGAAGCAATCCCGAATCTTATTCGGGAGGGGTGAGGTGCGTAACTTGTGGGTTTCATTTGCAACTGCTCCTATACATTTGCAAATCTCAAATTAGGGCCTATGTCAAAAAAAAGTTGGATTAAACTATTGCTGCTCATTATTTTGGCAACAAATTTTTTATTTCTTTATACGATAAATAAAATGACAGGGGATATCGAATCGCTCAATTTATCCAATGACTCATTAAGAAAACATATTGGCCATTTATACCGAGACCCCGTGATGCTGGTGGATAGTATTTTAACACCCGCCAATGTAATGAAATATATTAGACTGAAAGGTATTAAATGGCCCAAAGTAGTATGGGCACAAGCCATGGTAGAAACAGGATATTTTACCTGCACTTCCTGCTGTTTACAAAAGAATAATTTATTTGGTTTTATGGCAGGTCCTAATCAATGTATGAAGTTTGACAAATGGCAAGACTGTGTGGACTATTATGCCAAATGGCAACGAAAAGCCTATACAAAAGATCAAGATTATTTTCACTTCCTCACACGCATTAAGTATGCAGGGTTTAAAGAATATAATACCCATATTGCCCAAATTTTGATGGATAATAAAATGGGGTATGATAGTAAGTGAAAATTTAATGTTTAATACTCAATGTGTCAATCTGTGCGTAATAAACAGTTTTGACAATACAAAATAAATCATTCTCTTTCACTTTCTTGGTAATAAAAAATGGAGCTTTTATATTTTCTTTGTCATTTAAATCCCAAGTAGAAGATTTCAATTTTATTTTATCATTCTTATTTATTTTACCTTTAAAATCTTTATCCAAAACCGCAACTGTATCTCCTGAATTTAAAATACCTATTACCATGCTAGGATAAAATGATAAACAAACCCTAAATTGATTTTCAAATATTAGTACTTTCAATTGAGTTTCAGATTCTAAGTCTTTGTAAACCCAATTATCACGACATGGACTAATTCTGTCATGTTCTATTTTAATAAATTTCCGTGAATGAATAGAACATCCGAATAATAAAACAATTAAAGTATATGATAATAATTTATGAAACATAAATATTAACTAACAGATGCTTCCCTCTTCAACATCGGACAAATCTTATATCTTTCATCCTTTGTATCATTATATACGGCTGCCAAAACATGATATACATTTTTTAACCCTATAATATTTGCCCACTCAAATGGGCCGAATGGATAGGAGGTGCCGAGTTTCATCGCTGTATCTATATCACTTTTATTGGCTGTACCTTCTTGCACGGTATAATAGGCTTCGTTAATTATCATACATATAATACGTGGCGTAACCATACCTACGCGGTCATCTACAATTTTGTAATCTAGTTTTAATTCTTGTGCTATAGTATTCCATTTATCTGAACTGTCATTATTTAGTGCAGTCATTTCCCAAATGGGTTTATTGATAAAACCGGTAAGATTATTCATACCCAATATATAGTTTTTTGATCCGATAGCTATCGGATTAGAAAAATGAGTATATAAATTTGTTTGCGTGGCACCGAGAATGATAATTTTTTCAGAAACATTTTCAAACCTTTTTGCTTTTGTTATGGGGTCAGCATCAAAATCTAAATCAATAATCAGGTCAAAATCTTGTAGGTTTGCTGCAATAAATTCATCAACATTACAAAATGATATTACTACATCGTTTAACTTTGCACGCAGTTCTTCTTGCTGCTTCGCTGTGCCTGTGCATACAATTTTCATGGGGTCAGGGGGTTAATAAGAACGGCAAAAATAAAACAACTATGCACAAAGAAGTCATAAAAACTGAAAATGCCCCGCAACCCATTGGCCCATATAGCCAAGCCGTGAAAGTGGGCAATATGCTTTACGTATCAGGTCAGATACCCTTGAATCCCGCTACAAGTACTATGGTTACTGGCGATATAAAGGCAGAGACCAAGCAAGTGATGGAAAATATCAAAGCGATATTGACCGAGGCCAAAACAAATTTCGACAGCGTAATAAAAGCAACCATCTTCTGCACCGACCTCAATGATTTTGCAGCAATAAACGAAATGTATGGCAGCTATTTTACAGTGATGCCACCCGCACGTGAGACTGTGCAAGTTGCTCGCCTGCCTAAGGATGCGAGGGTTGAAATTTCGGTGATTGTCCTCATTCCCTAAAAAAAGGTATTTGATTGATTGCAGGAATACTATTTTAGCAAATTACAAGTTCAATTCATTTATCTTCAGTAAAATTAGGTCTGAATCTTGTTTAGTTACAAAATTTAGACTTACCTTTGCATTATAGTAAAAAAACAAGTATGAAATCTATGTATTTAATTATGGGGATTTTTTTGTTTAGAAAATCTAAACACGGCCATTCAAAAATAACAATTTCTAAATCAAACCGCGAAGAAGCTGCAAAGATTCGCGATGGATTTGTTGCCTTAACCAAAGAGCAACTAGCCTCCATGAGGCCAAAAAACGTATACGATTATATCGCATAAAAGTGCGATGGTTTTGGGTGAGGGATATAGGTTTAGGTATTGCACTTCTAATAATAGGGTTCGTGAATCCTATCCATTAAAAAAAATCCATATTTATAAGTTTATTAATCGAAAAGGTACTGTTTATATAGTACACGTTGAAGAATATGAGCTTAATTTTTTCGCAATTAAATTTTTTTTGCAAAAACACAGATTGTCAAAAAATAGGTACAAATTTTTAACGTATGAATATGATGCGAGAAATATCTTGGATACATGCATTAGGATTGGATTGGAAGTATTGAATAGGCATCCCAACGCGTCTTTCGGTTTTCTAGGAATGCCCACACCTACAGAAGATAAAAGAGCCGAGAATGAGAGATATTTCAACACGAAGAGACACAGAGCCTATTTAAGCTACACCGCATTCTTTTTTAATCCAGACAGTTTTACATTTCATGTGAACAAAGGAATTAGTTCTTATTTTCTTATAAATAAGCAGCAAGAGGATGTAAATCCAAACCTTTTAAAAAATATATTGGATATGTTTACTGATAACTATAAACTAGAGCAAATATTTATATAATACATTTACTTACCCAATAACACTATATATGAAATACGAGAATACAAAAGAATTCGCCAAGCAACTAGATAAGGAAGACCCACTAGCTCACTTCCGCAAGCAATTCCATTTTCCAACCATCAAAGGAGAAAAACAAATATATTTTTGCGGCAACTCATTAGGTCTCCAACCCAAAACTGTAAAAAAAGCCGTAAACGATGAGCTAGATGCCTGGGCAGAATTAGGCGTAGAAGGTCATTTCAAGAAAGAGTTCGACTGGTTTGGCTACCACCATTTCCTTACAGCTATGACGGCCCGATTGGTTGGTGCAAAAAATAAGGAAGTGGTTGTGATGAACAACCTCACCACCAATCTGCATTTGATGATGGTGAGTTTTTACAGGCCTACCAAAACCAGATTTAAGATATTAATGGAGGCAAACCCATTTCCAAGTGACCGTTATGCTTTGGAATCGCAGATTAAATTTCATGGATTTGACCCCGCCACTGCATTAATAGAACTGAAACCTAAGAAAGGCAAATCAAATTTGTGTACTGACGATATTATAAGCACTATCGAAGAGCATAGTGATAGCCTTGCATTGGTGATGATGGGTGGTGTAAACTATTATACTGGCCAAGCATTCGAGATGGACAAGATTGCTGAAGCTGCCCACGAGGCGGGAGCTTTGGCAGGTTTCGATTTGGCCCATGCTGCTGGCAATTTGCATTTGCAACTGAATAAATGGAAGGTTGATTTTGCAGTATGGTGTACTTATAAATATCTGAACTCAGGCCCGGGCGGCACATCGGGTGTATATATAAATGAGAAACATGTGGCTGATAAAACCATTCCCCGTTTTGAAGGATGGTGGGGCAATAATGAAAAGACACGCTTCCTGATGCAAAAGAATTTTGACCCTACACCAACTGCCGAAGCTTGGCAATTGAGCAATGCACAGATTCTGCCCATGGCTGCCCACCGTGCATCTCTCGAAATATTCGACAAAGCTGGCATCAAAAATCTGAGAAAAAAAAGCGTTTTGCTCACCGGCTATCTCGAATATTTATTGAATGATTTAGCTATCAACGATATTTCTATCCTTACCCCCAAGCATTCCGACCACCGTGGATGTCAGCTATCTATTGTAGCCAAAACCCAGGGCAAAAAATTGCATTCATATCTAACCAAACATCATATTATTTCCGATTGGCGTGAGCCCGATGTAATTCGTGTTGCTCCTGTACCTTTATATAATTCTTTTGCTGATGTATGGGAATTGGCCAATAGGATTGGCAAATTTTATAATAGTTAAAATAAGCACCCGACATAGAAGAGAATGGGGTATTACTTTGCCAATAGTAGTAATTAACATTCATTTGACAATAAAAAAACAACGAATAAATACTGACAGTATTTTTTTAGTGTACATTTGCGGAATATTTTTTACGATGATTGAAATAATGATTGAAGTTAAAAAGGTGGACAATTCTGCCGACATGGAACATAATTTCAAAATCCGTAACACGGTTTTTGTTGAGGAGCTAGGCATGATTAAAAATGACGAGCATGACCATTATGATAAGGAACGTAAATGCCGATATTATTTAGCATTTTTTGATACCGTACCTGTAGGTGCATCACGTTGGCGAGAAGGAGGTTCAGGTTATAAATTTGAAAGAATGTGTGTATTGAAAGAGTATAGAGGCAAAGGCATTGGAACGGCTATACTGGAAAAAATGATGTCCGATATTCCCAAAAATTTACAACTATCATTAGGATGCCCAACTGAACTCTTGCCATTCTATGAGAAATTCGGTTTCCGCACGCGTGAAAAACCATATTGGGAGTCGAATATCATGTATCAGAGCATGAAATATTACCCCGATAAATCCAATAACTAATTTAGATAATTGTTGTAGTATACTTCTTTTAAATCGGGTTTCATTATACTATTATTTTGAACTTTTGCTGTAAGCTTTTGCTTTAGCTGTTTCACCATCAAAAAAATACAGTTTGGGTTCTCAATTTTTTGGTTTGTGAATTATATTTTTTCATTGACTAGAAACAATAGCAATTTCGCATTGTTATATTCCCAACTTATGAAAAAAATATTTATCTCAATCTTTTTAATCGGCAGTATTTTTTGCTCAGCACAAACCTATAATATTAGTGGCCATGTTAAAGATGGTCAAAATGGTGAAGATATAAGTGGGGCAAGCATTACGGTAAAAGATAAAAATAACAAAGTATTGACCAATAGTTATGGTTTCTATTCCCTGTCATTACCCGCTGGAAATTATGAAATCAATTGTCAGGTAGCAAATTTCGATATTTATACCCAGATAATTGAGCTTACTTCAAATATTACCCTCAATATAGAACTAAAGGCACAAGTAAAAGAATTAGAAGGCATAACAGTTAAAGAAAAACGAAACAATAAAAACGTAGAAAAGGTAGAGATGAGTACTGTGCAACTCTCATCGGCTACCATCAAAAAAATTCCTGCTGTATTGGGCGAGGTAGATATTATAAAGTCCATACAATTATTGCCCGGTGTTTCTACTGTGGGCGAAGGGGCTACCGGCTTCAATGTACGTGGTGGTTCGGTAGATCAGAACTTGATTTTGCAGGATGAAGCCCCTATATATAATTCATCGCATGCACTCGGTTTTTTCTCGGTGTTCAATCCAGATGCGGTAAAGGATGTAAAGCTTATTAAAGGTGGGATACCGGCCAACTATGGGGGAAGGTTATCATCAGTGCTTGATATCAGAATGAAAGATGGCAATATGAAGAAATTCCAGAGTACCGGAGGTGTGGGTACTATATTTTCCAGAATTATGTTAGAAGGGCCTTTGGTGAAAGATAAAAGTTCGTATATGGTTGCATTCAGACGCAGTTATATAGATCTGTTTTTTCCATTGGCAAGCAATGATGCACTTAAAAAGAGTTCCATAAACTTTACAGATTTTAATGCCAAATTTAATTATATACTCGACAAAAAAAATCGCTTGTATGTGAGTGGTTATTATGGAAGAGATGTTTTTGGGTTTGCAGATTTTTTTGCCACCAGTTGGGGAAATAAAAACCTCACCCTGCGTTGGAATCATTTGTATGCCAACCGCAAACACTTTGCTAATATTACCGGTGTGGTTAGTGATTATAATTATGATTTAGGCTCTACCCAAGGCAGTAGTGCATTCAAATGGATATCAAATATTAAGTTTTATAATCTCAAATATGACCATACTTATTATATAAATTCAAGTAACACCATGCTATTTGGTGGCAATATGATATATTATAGTTTCAATCCCGGGCAAACAGATCCCGTTGTTGGTCAAAGTTCTTTTATCAACCAAATAAAGATGGAGAAAAAATTTGCGATTGAACCTAATTTATATATAAGCAACGAGCAAACTGTAAACAAAAAACTCACCTTGCAATATGGAATTCGTTATAATGGTTTTGCCCAGGTGGGTAAATCGAGTGTGTATACTTACCGAGACCCAAATAACAGGTTGGCTTCACAAATTACAGATACTACCATATATGATGTGGGCAAAATTATTAAATTCTACCAAGGTTTGGAACCACGGTTTTCGTTTAAATACACCTTGAGCCGTGCCAGTTCTATTAAAGGTAGTTATAACCGTACACGCCAAAATATACATTTAATTACCCAAACAAGTGCCGCCACACCCATTGATATATATTGGCCCAGCGATAATTATTTCAAACCACAGGTAGCTGATCAAGTGGCTTTGGGCTATTTCCAAAATTTTAAGAAGAATATATATGAAACTTCCGTAGAATTGTTTTATAAAAACTATACCAATGTGATTGATTTTAAAAGCGGTGCCCAGCTTATTGCCAACCCCGCTTTGGAAACTGAGATGCTTAGAGGTATTGGTTATAGCTATGGAGCAGAGTTTTTTATTCGCAAAACGGAAGGAAAACTAACAGGTTGGATAAGCTATACATATAGTCGTACACGCAGACAAATTAATGGTATCAATGACGATCAGTGGTATTTTGCTCCTTATGATAAAACAAACAATTTAAGTATAACTGCCTCATACGACCTCACTAAAAAATGGACAATTGGAAGTAATTGTGTATATAGTACAGGTGCTCCTATTACCGGTATGGCACAAAAATTTGTGTATCAGGGATACACGTTGGGTCAGGCAAGTTTGCGAAACAGTATACGGGTGCCCGATTATTTCAGGATAGATTTATCGGCGAGCTTCAAGCCACGCAAAAAGAAACATTGGCAAGGAGAATGGGTATTTTCAGCATATAATATTACTTCTCGACGAAATGCCTATTCTGTTTTCTTCCGTCAAAACCCCGACACAGGAGAAACTGAAGCTGTAAGGATTTCAGTGTTCGGGTCTATAATACCTGCGGTAACTTATAACTTTAATTTTTAATCCACTTATAATAAGAAAATACATTTATGAAAAATAAAATATTATATATATTAATAGGTTTTACTACCTTATTTTCCTCCTGCCAGGATGTGATAAAAGTAGATTTGCCCAAAGACCAACAAAGCAATTTGGTAATAGATGCTGTTATATTTTCTGACAGTTTTGCTAAGGTAAATTTAACCCTAAGCTTGCCCTATTTCGAACAAACAAATTATCTAAAAGTAAAAGCAGATTTGGTAACCATTACTGATAATATAGTTACTGATACCCTTACAGAGAAGCCTATTGGCAGTGGGTGGTACTACGGTAAAAGTATTAAAGGAGTAATTGGAAATACCTATACTTTAAAAGTATTATATAATAACACTGAATATACGGCTACCGATAAACTAAACCGCAATACACATTTCGATAGTTTATATTTTATTGATTTCCCTTTTAGCCGCCCCGGCAGTCCCTATAATAAGTTCCCCAATATCAGCCATACCGACCCCGTGGGACTTGGAGATAACTATATCGCATATTTTTATAGAAACGACACCTCATTCAATACCCTGAACGATCTTAATTTTACCACCGACCAATTTATTGATGGCAACCAGGCCAAAGATGTATATGTCGGCCGCCCAGTAAAAAAAGGTGATAAAGTACGTATTGAAATTCACTCACTAAGTACCAATGCATATAATTATTATTTTCAGATAATCAATAATGCCGTTCGCCAACAAAGCCTGTTTGCCCCACCACCAGCACCCTATAAAGGTAATATAAGTGGGAATGCTTTGGGGTTTTTTAAAGCATCTGCGGTTAGTGTGAAAGAGGCGGTAGTTCAGTAAGAATTTACGATTATTAATAGTAAAGAAAATTTGGGAAGCTATAAGGAGTATAGTTCCATATAATAATGAAGCAGTTTGATGGGGGTATGTAGATTAGGATTTTTAAAATATTCATAGTAGGTTTGCAGATGATTGAAATATATAATTTCGGGGGTTGACCCTGTTAATTTAAATAAATTGTTGTATATATATAATCAATGAGAAATAGCAAAATTATCATATACCAAACCGAAGACGGTAATACCAAAATTGAAACGCTTTTGGAGGATGAAACTGTTTGGCTTTCAATTGACCAAATGAGTGAATTGTTCCAAAAGTCCCGTTCAACTATCAACGAACATATTTTAAATATTTACGGGGAAAAAGAACTTGACAGTGAGAGGTCTATGAGAAAAATCGGAAATTCCGATTTTTCTACCAAACCTACAAATTATTATAATCTTGATGTGATCATTTCTGTTGGCTATCGGGTAAAAAGTCCGCAAGGAACCAAGTTTCGTCAATGGGCTACTGCAAGGTTAAGGGAATACATTGTAAAAGGATTTACTATGAATGATGAATTGCTCAGACAGGCTGGCAGTGGAAATTATTTTGAAGAATTACTTGCCCGAATTAGAGACATTCGTTCTTCAGAAAAAGTATTCTGGAGAAAGGTTTTAGATATATATGCAACTAGTATTGATTATGACCCCAACTTGGAAATTTCGATACTTTTTTTTCAGACTGTTCAAAACAAAATGCATTGGGCAGCACATGGGCACACCGCTGCTGAGATAATATACAACCGAATAGATGCGAATAAACCTAACTTGGGACTTATCCATATTAGAGGCGGCAAACCAACTAAGCAAGAAACTGAAATAGCCAAGAATTATTTGAATGAAAATGAATTGAATACCCTAAATCGAATGGTTACAGCCTATTTGGAATTAGCCGAACTGCAAGCACTTAACCGACAACCAATGTATATGAATGATTGGATTGCCCGTTTAGACGATTTTGTAAGAATGACGGGTAACGATATATTGGATAATGCAGGAGTTATTAGCCACCAAATGGCCTTGGAAAAAGCAAACAAAGAGTATGAAAAGTATAAAAAATTACACAGGAACGAACAAAGTGAAGCAGAAAAGCATTTTTTAAAACAGATAGAAAAATCTGCTAAAAAACTGAAGCCCATAAAACCTAAGAGATAAACTAAAACAAATCTATTTTCAGCAAGGCGTCCGCAAAAAATTTGTTAAAGTATACTAGCCCGTAGGGGCCTAATGTCGAACCCTTTTAGGGAAGCGTGTATGAGGATTTATAAATTAAAGTTGTTGATGAGTAACCTCAAAACTTAAAATGTCT
>JAYVCI010000101.1:0-12950 GCA_043750035.1 Chitinophagaceae bacterium | reverse complement strand
GTCAAGATTTGTTTTTGTTTCTAGAACAAGATTACGGCCTATTTGATTAACCATAAAATGTATTTACAGGATTAGTTCTAATTCCTGATTTTGATTGTCTGACCCGAGACGATTTGCAATCGTATTGAATAGGGCTTTGGGTTTGCAACCAGCCGGTTATCCCAATCAAAACTATTCTCACTTTCGCTCATCTGATATATGGATAACGGCATCTGATTACGACCAATCATTAACCAGTGGATGGGCTGGCAGATATCTGAGCGAAGAGTTTCCCAACTTCCCCAGTGGTTACCCAAATGTAAACATGCCCGACCCACTTGCCATACAAATAGGCTCAGTAGTGTCAACAGGATTGCAAGGCCTTACCAATAGTATGGCTATGGCCATTAGCGACCCTGCCAATTTTTATAGCATGATTAACGGAACCACTGACCCCACACCCGCTACCCATGCAGGGACAGAACTGGCCTACATAAGAGGGGTGGCTGCAAAAACACAGGAGTACGCTTCAGTTATTAAAGCTGCCGCAGGGAAAGCTACTAACAAATCCACCCTTTGGCCTGCCGCTGGACAAAACAAACTTGCCGATCAAATGAAAATTGTATCCCAATTGATAGCTGGCGGATTGAAAACCCGCATTTATTGGGTAACACTGGGCGGGTTCGATACCCACTCAAACCAGGTGGATGCTACCAGCAACAATGAAACAGGCGATCATGCCACCTTATTGTCCAAACTGAGCGAAGCCATTGCTGCCTTTATGGACGATTGCAAATTATTAAATACCGCCGATAGGGTATTGGGCATGACATTCAGTGAATTTGGCCGCCGCATTGTGTCGAATGCAAGTTTGGGCACTGACCACGGAGCTGCTGCTCCCATGTTCCTTTTTGGCAATAAAGTAAAGAGCGGTATTTTGGGAAACAACCCCACTATACCTGCCAATGCCACGCCTAACGACAATATAGCCATGCAGCACGACTTTAGGAATGTATATACTTCCATTCTTAAAGATTGGTTCTGCTTGAATGATACCGATACCGATACTGTAATGTTGCAAAAATTTGGAACCTTAAACCTTATAAAAAACAGTTGCACCAATAACGCTATTGCTCAGGACATACAGCGTGGTTCAGGCAATATGCTTATCCGCAACTATCCCAACCCTTTCAATGTATCAACCACTATCGAGTTTACAAGTGCGGGCGGAAATGTGCTGATAGAGTTAATAAATATCGAGGGTAAATTGGTTAAAACCATAATAGACCAAAATTATATTCAGGGCCGGCACACAATAGAATTGTCACGCAATGGTATTGCGGCAGGATTATACTACTTGAAAATGCAAAACGGTTTATTGACCCAATCTAGAAGTATGATTGTTGCCGATTGATTAATCGTACAAGTTTTTTATTTGCCGTACGACCGATAACAACCTAAAATCTGACCTGCCTTTTAATAAGAAATTGTCATTCCTCTGTGTAAGAAATTTCTTGTTGAATCAAAGTTCTGCCCAGTAAAAGTAGACCACTCCATTCAGTATCATCTCGTTTTTCTATGTCTAATCGGGGCAAATGACTTATCGGGACTATTATAGCTGGGCGGTTCTTCTTATAAGTTCATGTAATTTATTCCGAAAAATTTGTTGTTTTGGCACAGCTTTTAATAACTTAACTTTGCAGGGTAAAAATTAATGAGGGCATTCACACTAATATTGGTACTATTCACTTTGGGATCATTTGTTTCTCCAAAAACTGATTCACTTATTTCCGTGAAGGATGATGAAGATTTTTGTACGGTTTTCTTTAGGATAATAAAAGCCGGTGTGGAACAAAATTTCGACAATCTAAAAGGCAAATCACTGGGTACCGTTCGCAAGGGCAATAACTTTATTCAAAAGTGGGAATCAATAGAGAACCTCCCGGGCCTTAATAATGGCTTGATCACCAAAAGCTTTGCCACCAGTTTCACCACCACTATTTTAGAATCGGATCAATTATCTGATAGCATGAAAACAATGTACGATAAGTGGGGTTTCGATATTAAAGATTGCCTGTCGCCCAGTTGGTTAATAAGAGAATCTGCCATAGAAGGGCTGTACAAAAAAATATCTATAGGCCGCAGGGACCCGACAGAAATGCTAAAGTTCCCCAATATCATATTGGAAATAGAAAATGTGAACGGGAAATTTGTACTGTACTTTAAGGTAATTAAATAAATTAGGGTAAAATAAATACACGCTTCACAAGTAATTATATACAAACCATTAACATTGTGAAAAAAATATTCGATTCTTATTTATGTTTGTGGCATAGTTGATATGTCAAAAGAAAAAATAGAACCCAGGGTATTTTCCAATCGTTGCGACACTCTTAATTCTGAAATTGATTCTTTGCAAAAGGAGTTTATAGAATTAGATAGTCTCATGCCAGGGTATCACGAAACTTTATTTAAAATTAGAAACACCGTAGAGGGCTTGAAAGCCGATCTTGAAAATCTGATTGCCCAGAGCAGGAATATTTCTAGGCAAGATAACCAAACTCGGGTTTTTCTTTGGGGAACTATCAACAACTATAGCAGCGTATTAAGCAAGTTTGAACAAGCTAGGGACTACCCGCATACATTTGCCAAAAGTGTTGAGGAAGATGAAAAAGGAACCATAGAAGTGAAGAAAACCCGCAAATCAAAATAGGCTTTTTTTAAAACATCCGGAAAACCCCTTTATGTGGGAAGTCCATACAGTTCAATAATTTTTTGCGTGTTTCCCCTCCGTTTCTCAAATTGCCCAATTTAAACGAATCGAAGCTAAATACGAGGGCTATCTCGTGCGAGCCATAAGTGCCGCCTCCCAAACCCGTTGCGTTCAAATCGTAGCTATAGCTTATCTGATAACTGTTTGCTTCGCCCCATCCTCCCACCAGTCCCAGTGTTACAATAAGTGAATTGGTATTTTTCCCTTGCTGAAATTTTGGTGAGTTATCGTAATTGAGCCCCACAAATCCTGGATATTTGTAAAAGTACAGCCCTGCATTAACTGCTTGAAAAGAACCCTGTCTCTCGTATCGAAAATGTGGGAATATAAATGTGGGTGCCGGGCTTCTACCGTCTTTAATGGGCAACATGCCACCCCCTGTAATTGAATATTTAAGTGGAACAGTACGCGTGGTTCCTACAAATGTCTCAACAGGTGTTGTGAGATGCTGCATGGCCCCGCCCCATCCAAAATAGTAATCGGCAGCGGTGGTTCGCAGGCGGTGGTTGAAGGTAAACCCTGCAGCAATATCCATATAAGTAATGGAAACTGCTGGTGGCGGAGTGGCCGACGATTGATATATTTTGCCAAATACCGGGTCAAACTGATCGCTGAACTCAAACTTACTCCAATCAATTGTTTTGTTTACCAGGGCGGGCTCCACCCCAAAGCTAAACTCAGTATTAGATCTATCATACCTGCCTATCATGTTTCTATATGAATAGATAAGGCCTATTTTATTGGTTTTTAAAAAACCTTCCCCACGCACATCATTCATCAAGGTTAACCCCAGGCCGCCAGAAACACCTGGTTCGCGAACATCGAGCCCCAGCCCAAAGGTATAAAATGGTCCAGGCACTCCAGGCCATAGCTGCCTATGGTTCACCGCTAA
Source organism: Chitinophagaceae bacterium (assembly GCA_043750035.1). GTDB lineage: Bacteria > Bacteroidota > Bacteroidia > UKL13-3 > UKL13-3 > CANJUD01. Next base: position 9,306 of record JAYVCI010000101.1, on the reverse strand, counting down.
ACGCATACCATTGTTAGCCCCGGCATAAGCAGGGTTTAAATACAACCTGTTAGCAAACACTTGAGAAAATGCAGGGTCCTGAGCTTTGAGGTTTTGAAAAACAAAACCAAGAAAAATTAAAAATGTAATTTTGTGACTCACGGGCTACAAAAATATAGGATAAAAATTAAAACCGATAACTAAGGGTGAAATTGCTGGTAGGCACAAATTCAGTTATTGAAGATGGTATTTTGCTGTCAGTACTGGTAGTGTTTTCATACAATGATTGTTGCTGAGCGTTATATTCGTAATATTGATAGGTATAGGAGGTATAATTATTTTTGACCATAGAACGGGTGTATCTTAAAGCGGATTCTATGGTAAAATATAAATTAGATTTCAAACTGAAACTCACCCCAAAGACCAAAGCCAACCCTGATACTCGGGTTGAACTTTTAGCTATATAGTGTGACTTATTTATTTTAACAGAGAAAGCAGTACTATCATAGGTTTGGCTCCAATTACCCACTAGCATCCCTGCCCTGTCATTCAATAAGTCTATTCCCACAAAAACATTGCTCTTTCTATTCTGAACAAAGTTATATTGAAATCCAAAGGTACTAGCCAATCGTTTATCATACCCTGCTTCAATAATAGTAATATAGGTAATGTTACCCGATGGGGTAGTAGTCTTTGTTTCACCATTGTGGTTTTGGTTTATTGAAAACCTCGCTTTCACTGCAAATTTTTTGAAATAATACTTATAAGTGAAATTATAATCGGGTTTAACTACAGGAAGTCCTCCAAACCAACCTTGTGCGTCAGGTTTAAAAATGCTGATAGCAACGGGGTATATATCTATGCCTAGCTCGTGGTGCTTAATTTTAGGTGAGTCCTCCAATTGCTGCGACTTAGCATAGAAGCTAGTGAGGCAATATAAAAAAGCAAATGTCTTAAATCCCTTCATATTAAATGTGTTTATTTTAGATGGTTAATTTAATAAAATGTAAACTTGATTTTAGAATGTTCAAAAATACATGTTCTGTTTAAAAATAGCATCATACTTTTTTACTTTATACACTGAAGAAGGAATTCTATTGATAACCTGTTTATGGTAATACAAAAGTTTTCTATCACATTTGCTGTTCAACTAATTAATTATAACATGAACTACACGCATCACTTTACGCACCTTAACTACTTAGCTATAGCCGCTGGTGCAGCGGCCTATTTTTTATTGGGAGCAATATGGTATTCCCCGCTATTGTTTGCCAAACCTTGGGCTAAAATTACCGGCATGGACCTGAACGATCCTAATAAAAGTAAAGGGATGGCCACCATGATGGTAGGCTCATTTATATGTTTCTTTATACTGGCAATCGGCATGTCATTTTTGTCTCATGCATTACATTTGCAATCGTGGGCTTCCAGTCTTCGTTTTGGGTTGCTCACTGGGGTTTGTTTTGGAATAACAGTAATGAGCGTAGGGTTTGTTTACGAACGCCGGCCCATGATGCTGTATGCAATTGACGGAGCTTACCACCTTATCGGCAACGTGATAGTAGCCATCATCGTAACCGTTTGGAAATAAAGCCACAGTATTTAGATTTTTTTTAAATTACAATTTATTGACAATGGGTTTTCCATTGCCCTGTTGCCCATTATCTTTGCACCCGAAAAAAAAAAGTTTTACTTGTTAAGTTGCTTACAGCCAATATTAATAGCTATTATCGGGTTTCAACAAAGCTTAAATAAAAGAATTAACCATCAGAATGAAAATATCCTTTAGGTTGCTTTTAGTGCTCACGGCCACAGCCCTTGCACCAGTTTTCACAACAGCACAAAACGTAGAAGAAGGCAAAAAACTCTTCGAGGCAAATTGTACCTCATGCCACCAAGTTCACTCAGAAGTTGTAGGTCCCGCATTAAAAGACGTTGACAAAAGACGTGATGAAGCTTGGCTTATCAAATGGGTTAAAAACTCACAAGCAGTAATTAAAAGTGGCGATGCTTATGCTGTTGCTCTTGCTAACAAGTATAACAATTCTGTAATGACCAGTTTTGGCTCTTTTAAAGATGCTGAAATAAAATCAATTCTTGCTTATATCAAAATTGCCCCTCCTCCAGTTACTGCGGGCCCGAAAAATCCTAATGATTCTACCGAAGTTAACGAGAATCCAAATGGTGGTAATATGAACAACAGCACCATGCTAATGATATTGCTGGGCCTAGCCTTTGTATTGGGTCTTACTTCTATATTATTGGGTAGGGTTGCAGTTAGTCTTAAAGGTACTTTATATACCACACATCCTGAACTTGCACCTGAAGTTCGTCCCGGTTTTTGGGATGGCACGTTTTGGCCTTGGGTTTCACGTTGGAACAAAACAGTGGCAACCATCTCCTTTATGCTGTGTTTTGTGTTCTTATATTGTTATTGGGGTTTTGGATATGCCAATAATGAAATAGGTGTTCAAAAAGGATATGCTCCTGCACAACCAATAGCCTACTCGCACAAATTGCATGCGGGCCAATATAAAATTCAGTGCCAGTATTGCCACTCAACTGTTGAGAAGAGCAAACAAGCTTCTATTCCTTCGCCAAGCACTTGTATGAACTGCCACGTAGCCGTGCAAGCCAAAGAAAAATATGCAGGCAAAATATCTCCTGAAATTATGAAGATATATACTGCCGTTGGTTATAACCCAGAGACAAAAAAATATGATGGCCCGCAAAAACCTATCAAATGGATACGTATCCACAACCTCCCCGATTTTGCTTATTTCAACCACTCACAACACGTAAAAGTAGGAAAAATTGCTTGTCAAAAATGCCATGGCGATATTCAAAACATGACGGTAGTTTATCAAAAGAACACTTTGCAAATGGGTTGGTGTATCGAATGCCACCGTGAATCGAAAGTGGATATGGCCAATAACAAATATTACGAAAAAATTCACGCCAAGTATAAAGCCCTTGGCAAAAAAGAAGTTTCGGTTGCCGAAAATGGCGGTCTCGACTGTTCAAAATGTCATTATTAATAATTTAGTTTTTTCAACATACACTCAATGGAAAACCAAAAACAATACTGGAGGGGACTTGAAGAACTCAACACTAGTTCTGAATTTGCTAGCAATAGCAAAAATGAATTCATGGAAGGCTTGCCTTTAGATGAAGTTCTCAATGAGAATTCTTCTACTTTTGGCCTAGCCTCAAACCGTCGTGACTTTCTCAAATTTTTCGGCTTCAGTATAGGTGCTGTTGCTTTGGCTGCTTGTAATAAAGCACCCGTAAAAAATGCAATCCCTTATGTGGTGAAACCCGAGAATATCACACCCGGAGTTCCACTTTACTATGCATCTACCTGCGGTGCCTGCTCTACAGGCTGCGGTATTTTGGTGAAAACACGCGAAGGCCGCCCTATTAAAGTGGACGGTAATGAGCATACCTTTAATAAAGGAGCCCTTTGTGCCCAAGGCCAAGCAAGTGTACTTTCATTATATGACAATGACCGCATAAAAAGCCCATTAATGGGAACACAATCATTGGATTGGAAAAAATTAGATGCTGACTTAGCTGCCCAACTTAAATCAATAGACGGTTCAAAAATTAGGGTGGTGAGTGGTACTATCAATAGCCCTTCAACACAGCGTGCCATTGATACTTTCCTTAAAGCACATAACGGAGCTCAACATATTACTTATGATGCCATTTCTTCATCAGCAATTATAAAAGCCAACGAAGAATCTTTCGGCAAAGCGGTTGTTCCTTCCTACGATTTTAGCAAAGCCGAAGTAATCGTAAGTTTCGGTGCCGACTTTTTAGGCACTTGGATTTCGCCTGTTGAATACACCAAGCAATGGGTTGAGAACCGCAAGCTTAATAAAAAGAAAACCATGTCACGCCATATCCAGTTTGAGTCTAATTTGACTATTACTGGTTCAAGTGCTGATATGCGTTTGCCTATCAAACCTTCGCAACAAGGATTGGCTTTGGCAAACTTATATAACAGACTGGCCGATTTGAATGGCTCCACAAAGTTAGATGTTCAACAATTTGAACTTCCATTGGATGCTATTAAAAATACGGCAAACGAGCTATGGGCCAAGAAAGGTGCTGGCTTAGTTGTATCTGGTTCAAATGATGTAGATGTTCAGATTCTTGTTAATGGTATCAATACCTTATTGGGAAACTATGGCAAAACCATTGATTTGGACAATTATTCAAACCAACGCAAAGGAGTTGACAGTAACTTTGATAAGTTAGTGGATGATATGAACTCAGGAGCAGTGGAAGGTGTTGTTTTCTACAATGTAAACCCAGCCTATAACTATCATAATATAGCTAAGTTGACTAGCGGCATCAAGAAGTTGAAACTATCTGTTGGCACATCTTATAATATGGATGAAACTGCCAAGATGGTTAAATACACTGCCCCCGATCATCATTACCTTGAATCGTGGAACGACCATGAGGCCAAAGTTGGTCATTATACTTTAACACAACCTACCATCACACGTATTTTCAATACACGCCAAGCTCAAGAATCATTATTGATATGGGCTGGAATGGAAAATGCTGATTTCTATACTTTCATTCAGGGTACTTGGAAAGAGACTTTTAGAGGAGATAACTTTGTTACTTTCTGGAACCAAACTTTGCACGATGGTTATTATATAAAACCAGCAGGTGAGGCTTCAGCTCCTGCTTTTAGAGGAACTGTAAAAGCAACAGAAATATCTTCAAGTGCAAAAGCAGGCAAACTTGAATTAATGACCTATGAGAAAATCTCTATGGGCGATGGTTCGCAGGCTAACAACCCTTGGTTACAAGAACTACCCGATCCTATTTCAAAAGTGAGTTGGGATAATTATGCAGTTATTAACAAATCAACCGCTGATAGCCTTAACCTAACAGATGGCGATAATATTTCTGTAACAACTTCTACTGGCAAAATTGATTCTATTCCTGTGTTGATTCAACCGGGTATGGTTAAGGATACCGTTGCTATTGCTTTGGGATATGGACGCATTGATGCAAACCGTGAAGCTATGAAAAAAGAAACAAGCGGTAAAAACGCATTTGTTTTCAGAGCGACTCATAATGGCCACACATTAGGCACATCGAGCGATGTAAAAATTGCCAAGGTGAGCAGTGGATACATACTTGCACAAACACAAACGCATCATACTATCGAAGGTCGTAATATGGTTAAAGAAACCACACTAGACCGTTGGACAGCCGACCCTCAATCGGGTAATAAGAGCATGTCTCATATTGTTTCGCTGTGGGACGAAAAAGATTATAAAGGCCACCGTTGGTCTATGGCTATCGACTTGAATGCCTGTACCGGATGTGGGTCATGTGTAATTGCTTGTCAAGCTGAAAATAACGTAGCAGTAGTAGGTCGCGAAGAAGTATTGAAAGGCCGCGAAATGCACTGGATGCGTATCGACAGGTATTATTCTTTCACCGATAAAAATAAAAAACAAAGTACGAAAGAAAAGGAAATAGAAAAGAATGTTGACGATTTTGAAAATGTAAGTGTGGCCTTCCAACCAGTGATGTGCCAACATTGTACACATGCTTCATGCGAAACTGTTTGTCCCGTATTGGCTACTACACACAGTTCGGAAGGATTAAACCAAATGACTTATAACCGCTGTATTGGTACTAAATATTGTGCAAATAACTGTCCTTATAAAGTTCGCCGTTTCAACTGGTTCCGTTATTTTGAAAACGCTAAATTCGATTTCAATTTCAACAACGACTTGGGCCGTATGGTTATCAATCCTGATGTAACAGTTCGCTCAAGGGGTGTGATGGAAAAATGTTCGTTCTGCGTACAAAGAATACAATCGGGTAAATTATCAGCCAAGCGTGAAAACCGTGCTTTGGTAGATGGTGATGTTAAAACAGCTTGCCAACAAGCCTGCCCTGCAAATGCTATCGTATTTGGTGACCGCAATGATCCCAATTCAGAAATATCTAAACTTTTCTATAACGATCGTGAATACAGTTTGATGACTGACGATGAAAAAGAAACAAGCAAAGATTATTTCAATGCACTAAAAGCATCCATGAAACCCGAAGAACTAAGCAATGTTGCACGCAGCTATGCTTTACTTGAGGAGATTAATGTGAAGCCTTCTGTGAAGTATCAGGTTAAAGTTCGCAACCGTATGGACAATACCATTAAAGATATACTGGATTTGGATATCAAATTAGCTAAAGAAGCAGATATTCATCATGCACGTGAACATGCCAAACATGCTGCTGATGAACATGCAGCAGGGGGCCATGGCAAAGAAGAAAAACACGGCCATTAATATAATATTCACTAGAAGTTAAATCAATAAACATATAATAATCTTAACCACCCATGTACGAATCACCAATTAGGGAAAGACTTATTACCGGCGACAAAACCTACGGCCAAATATCGGCTGACATTTGCCGCCCCATTGAAAATCCACCAACAAAAGCATGGTGGGCTGGTTTCTCAGTATCCTTTATTTTTTTATGCTTATTGGTTCTATCCTTAACCATTACCGTAATGGAAGGAATTGGAACTTGGGGCGTAAACAAAACAGTAGGATGGGCTTGGGATATCACCAATTTTGTATTTTGGGTTGGTATTGGTCACGCTGGTACTTTAATTTCAGCAATCTTATTATTGTTCCGTCAGAAATGGCGTATGTCCATTAACCGCTCTGCCGAGGCTATGACAATTTTTGCGGTAATGTGTGCCGCTATATTTCCTTTGTTTCACATGGGTCGTATATGGAACGGCTTCTGGAATTTACCCTTGCCAAATGCATTGGGTTCAATATGGGTAAACTTTAACTCTCCGTTGCTTTGGGACGTATTTGCGATCTCTACTTACTTTACAGTTTCATTGTTCTTTTGGTATATGGGTTTAATACCTGATATCGCAACAGTGCGTGACCGTGCAAAAGGCAGAGCAAAAAAATGGTTGTACAATTTATTATCGATGGGATGGAATGGATCTATCCGCACTTGGACTCGTTATGAAGTAGTTTGCTTGATTTTGGCAGGTATTTCCACACCGCTTGTACTTTCCGTTCACACTATTGTATCAATGGACTTTGCTACCTCTGTAATACCAGGTTGGCACACTACCATATTCCCACCATACTTTGTGGCAGGTGCTATCTTCTCCGGTTTCGGGATGGTATTAACACTGCTTGTAATTGCCCGCAAAGTGATGAACTACGAAGACTATATCACCATTCACCATTTGGATGCCATGTGCAAAGTTGTGATGCTAACAGGAACTATTGTAGGTACTGCCTATATCACAGAGTTCTTTATAGCATGGTACTCAGGTGTAGAATATGAGCAGTATGCATTTGCTAACCGAGCTACCGGGCCATACTGGTGGGCTTACTGGACCATGATGAGTTGCAACCTATTAGCCCCTCAAATATTTTGGTTCAAGAAAATGCGTCAAAACCCAACTATCATATTTATCATGTCCATTATCGTAAATATTGGAATGTGGTTCGAGCGATTTGTAATTATTGTTACTTCATTGCACCGCGATTATCTTCCTTCAAGTTGGATATACTACCGCCCTACATGGGTTGAGGTAGCCATATTTTTGGGCACGTTGGGATTGTTTTTCACTTGTTACTTTGTGTTCTGTAAATTCCTACCTTCTATATCTATTGCTGAAACAAAAGCAATTATGCCTTATGACCAATTGCCCGTTGCTAAAGCAAGAATGGAACAAGAGAGATTGGCACATTCACATTAATCAAAAAAAATCAGATATCAAATAGTATTAATATATAGAAGATGAAACCAACAAATTTTATTGCCGGCGTATTTGAAGACCCTGAATTGATATACAGGGCTGCAAAGAAAATGCAAAAGTCAGGTGTGAAAATATATGACTGCTATACCCCATTTGCAGTGCACGGCCTCGATAAAACGATGGGTATCGAACGTACTCGATTAAGTATCGCAGCATTTATATATGGATGCACTGGTTTACTTTTCGCTATCACATTACAATGGTTCACTTCCTATTTAGATTGGCAGGTAAACATTGGTGGTAAACCCAATACCCCTATTTTGGTAACTTATGTACCTGTATGTTTTGAATGTACCGTTCTATTTACCGCATTGGGAACAATTTTTACTTTTTGGATTAAGAGCAAAATGTTTCATGGCGTTACCCCAGATTTATTTGACGACCGCCAAACAAGTGATTTATTCATTTTAGCTATTGATTCTGATAGCAATAAAAACCACGATGCAATCAATCAAATACTTCGTGAAAATGGAGCCATTGACATCCGCACAAAATCGTTCGACAAAAACCATTCATTGATACAATAAACTCAAGCAATAAAGGACAATGAAAATCAATAACACAACAGTTTATAAAATATTTGGCTCCATTGCTTTGGTTGCTTTATTTGCAGCCTGTGGCCGAGGCCCCAATGACCCGGGCACAGAGTATATGCCTGACATGTACGTGTCAGAAGGATATGAGCCGTTTACCCAACTTGCAGATGCCCCCAACAAGATAAATGCGGATGGTAAAAATATGCGTGAACCTGCCAAGCATACTATTGCACAAGGCCAGTTGGACTATTATTATCCTTATGAAAAAGAACAGTATGATGAAGCATTGAAAAATGTAAGAATGCCTGAAACTGCTGCTCGCACGCCTGAAAACTTGGCAATAGGAAAACATTTTTATGATATCAACTGCTACCCTTGCCATGGCGATATGGGCTTGGGAGATGGACCTGTTTCTGTAAAGTTCCCGCCCAATAATATTCCTTCTTATGCTACCGATAGGATACAAACCTTAACAGAAGGTGGCATGTATCATTCAATTACGTATGGCAAAAACCTTATGGGATCTTATGCATCGGTACTAACCCCTACTGAACGCTGGTGTGTAATACAATATGTACAATACCTTAGCAAAAAAGCCAAAGCCAGTGGTGCTGCGGCACCTGCTGCTGCAAGTGATACAACAAAAAAAGTAAAATAATAACCGATAATTTTATACAGACCTAATGGAACATCATCACATAGAAATTACGGAAGAGCATTTCGACTTCAATTCAAAGACTAAAAATTTTGTGTTTATGCTCATCGGCCTTGGCTTGATCTGCACCCTTATAGGTGTGTTCATGCTTAAGGGAGAAGCAGGGAACATTATGGAAAAACGTTTTTGGGGCAGCATGCTTATGGCGGGCTATTATACAACCCTTATTAGTTTGTGCGGTACCGTTTTTATTGGTATCAACTACTTATCGAATGCGGGATGGAGTGCTGCAATTAAGC
>JAYVCI010000100.1:0-22668 GCA_043750035.1 Chitinophagaceae bacterium | reverse complement strand
CCATCAACAATAAACAAAAAGTTGAGTGCGTATATCAGCGTGGACTTGCCCACGTTGTTCGGCCCCACCAATTGCAGCGAATCGCAGTCGCCCAAATTGATTTCGGCCTTTTGATACACTTTGGTATTGATTAGTATGATTTTATTCAGCATGCTCTAGATTATTAATAGTATGCGAAATTAAACCAGCAATTGTTGCCGTTACCTACAGTTTTTGCACAAAACACAATGCGTTTATAATGTACGATTTACGAGTTTTATGTACGATTTACGATCCGCCGCGGCAGACGACATACGATGTGGCTGACGCCTGATTATAGTACTGCCTGTGGTTGTGTCTTGTGACCAACCACATGATGTACGATGCTGTCAGTCTGTCCACCGCGGCGGATATCGAAGACGATGTTCGGAGGGAGATGTTTCGGGATTTGGAGTTGTGTAATGTTTGTCGCCCTTCGATGAACTTAGGTTGACAAACATAGTATATTCTTTATTTAATCATCAATCTTAACTGGTCTTTGTATTTCAGCTTGGATAGTCCATATGCCTAAGGGATATAGCAAAAGGCGAAGTATTATATAAGGAGTTGAGACATCTGGAATAATCTTTCGCAAGTTTCTTATGATTACTACGATATGCCCAATTACTGATAATAGCCAAATAATTAATCCAAGTCCAATTGTTATTTGATAAAGATGGTTAGCTTCGAAAATGAGTCTCAAGCCCAATGATGCGGATAAAAACATTAGCACTGTAGATAAAAGTAACCAAGTTGCAGAACAAAATATAGAAACATATATATTAGTACTCGTCATTTTTTTTCCTCGAGTATCTGCTAATCTATGTCTTGAGGAACTATATGCCATAAACGTCAGCCATAGCCAGTGAAAAAACAAATAATAAAATAAAAACACTGTTAAGCCGGTAAACAAAAATCGCAAACTGATTAAAAATGTCAGACTGAATAAGATTTGAGAAATTGTTGGCTGAAAGTTTTTCAAAGTAATTCTATTTTAGTCAGAGCTTTATTTACAACAAATATAACCCAAGCAAAGTTATATAACCAAATGCAAGTATATTTAATCGTGCGTAAGCAAACATCGTACATCGTATGTCGTACATCGTAAATTAAATCATTTGTTCTGGTTTTATTTTACAATTTTATTATCACGCATCACCACAAGTTCTGTTTTTTTTTTGCTTCTTATATTCTATAAGCTTTTCATAAACTTTTTCAAGCCCCAACAAAATTTTGTCGTAAAGTTCTATTTGTTTTTCAACTGTGGTCATAATATTGTTTTAATTTCCCAGCCCCATTACATTCTGCAATTATATATAGATTTTTATCTGTCACAATTGCAAATTTAGGCAATGTTAACCATTCTGTTATTAGGTTTATTTTTTATTTCATCTTAAACAAGAGTCTTTGTGGTTAGCGATGGTTCGACTACGCTCACCACCACACCATAGGCAGTATGTAGTAATCAGGCATTGACATTGACATCGTACATCGTACATCGTATGTCGTAAATCGTAAATCACTCATGCCGCAACGCCTCCACCGGTGCCATCTTCGCCGCTCTATTAGCCGGCATCCATCCACTCAATAGTCCCACAAGCAAACATATTATAATACCCATAATCGTCCATCCCCAGGGCATGATGAAGGGAGAGTCGACTAGTCGTCCCACTAAGTTTCCTAGTCCGATTCCGAGTAGTATTCCTCCTAGTCCGCCGAGCACGCAGATAACCATGGCTTCGGTGAGGAACTGCCAACGGATGTCACGTCTGGTGGCTCCCAGGGCTTTGCGGGTTCCTATTTCTCGGGTGCGATCGTTTACGGAAACTAGCAATATATTCATCAATCCAACGGCTGCACCTAGTAATGTTATAAGTGCTATAAATGTAGCAGCAATGGTTACCACGCCCAAATTTTCTATAAGTTTTTGGGTAAGTGCATCGCTGCGGGTTATTTCAAAATTGTTTTCTTCCAGCACTTTTAAGTTACGCACCGGACGCATGGCTCCGGCTGCTTCACCCACTGCTGCATCTAGTAAAGGAATATCATTAACTGCTACTGTTATTACATGACTTATATTGGGTCTTGGAAATTGGCTGCGGGCATTTATTATAGGAACTATCACCATCCTGTCACCGCCAAAACCTACGGATGAACCTCTGGATGCCAATGCTCCCACAATCTTATATCTTATTTTGCTCACGTTTACAAATTTGCCAATCGGGTCCACTGATTTGAATAATTTGTTCTGTACATCTTTTCCTATAATACATACATGGCTCCCTTTATCACATTCATCGCCTGAAAAATTGCGGCCACTCTCCAGCTTGTATCCTGCTGCATTTAGATAATCGATATCGCCGCCAAAAATCATCATATTGGGATTGGTGTGAAAGCTGCCATAGTCCACGGTAGCACCCATGGTGGCGGTCATACTCACGGCTACCGATGCAGGGAATTGATATTTGTTTTTAAAATCGTAAGCTTGTTGGTATGATATAGGAACATATATCTTTGGTTTTTGTCTGCGTTCGCTAAAGTTGATATTGGCTCCACGATTTCTTATATTAAATGAATTGGCACCCAAAATACTATACTGATTGGTTAGCCCCGCTTTAATACTGTCAATAGCTGTGAGCATGCCCACCAAGGCCATAATACCAATGGATATAATTAAGGATGTTATAATAAACCGCACCAAGTTTTGCTTGATGGATTCGATGGCCATGTATATGTTTTGAAGGAGCATTTGTTTTAAGAGATGCTGAATCCCGATAGCTATCGGGACAGCATGACGAGGTTGGTTATTATTATATATTCTCTTCCACTTTTTGTTTGATGGTATGATAGGTATTGTCACATAGTTTATTAACTTCGTTTAGTTCCATATTTTTGGTATCAATAGGCTCGTGAATATATATACGCATAATGCCGGGTCTACCTTCAAATTTATCATTGGGAGATAATTTCCAGTTATCCAAAATAGAAACAGGTAAAATAGTTGTTTGGTTTTCCACGGCCATCTTGAATGCACCTTCTTTAAATTTTGATACCAATGGCGACATATCTTTAATGCCCCCTTCAGGAAAAATACATATACTGCGAACATTGTTTTTTAATTGATCATTGGCACGCATATATGCTTTGGCCGATTGTATTGCATTACGGCGGTCCACTGCTATGTCAATTGATTTTGAAAATATACCAAACAAAGGAATTTTTTGCAATTGTATTTTCGACATAAAATTTAAATCGATGGGGATACCACATGTAATAGATATAATATCAAAATAACTGGCATGGTTGGCAACAACTACATAAGTTTTATTCCGATCGAGCAGATGTTTATTATATACTTTTAGTCTTACAAAACCAAGTATTAAAATGGTTCTACCCCAAAATGCACGTAACTTGTGGCCGTATTTATACCAAGATGGTTTTGAAAATGCAATATAGAAAAAGGGAAGTAATACAATAAAAACCCAGAGGAAATTAAAGAAAAACCAACATGCATATATTGTTCTGAAAATTTTCATTAATTGATATAATACTTTTGCAAATTTAAGGCTTGTTCGGTAATAAAATTCTTAAGCGGTTTATAGGCAATTGCTTTGATGAACATATTCATTTTGGCTATTATTTTATTTTGAATTTTACAGTTTTCGCCATCGGGTTCTATCACCCAAATAAACTCAAAAGTAAAAGGAACCTTGCCTGTGGGTAATAGTTTTATGAAACTGTTGGGTGTTTTTTCTTCCACTTTCAAAGCCAAATTACCGGTACCTTTAATGGTATACGAACAGGTATCAGCAGTAGCAATAAAATTCTCCACACCTTCTGGCATTAATAGTTTGTGATTATTGCAGTCGCTTAGAAAAGTATAAACTTGTTCAGCCGTAGCCTTGGTTTCCAGTATTGGGCTTTCTATTGTTTCCATGTAAATTTTTATGCAATAATAGGTTTGCAAAGCGTATATATGCTTTGGTTTTTTTCCTATATTTTTGCACTTATGGTTTTAACTGAAGAAAAAACGAAGAAATTATATATTGAAACTTATGGTTGTGCCATGAATGTGAGTGATAGCGAGATTGTGGCCAGCGTAATGAATGAACAAGGTTTTACCAATGTGGACAATGAGCTAGATGCCGATGTGATTTTTTTAAATACCTGTGCCATAAGAGATGGGGCCGAGCAAAAAATATGGAACCGCTTGCGTGCCATCAAAGCCATGCGTAAACAAAGGCCGGGAATGATTGTAGGCGTACTGGGCTGCATGGCTGAACGTTTGAAAAGTAAATTATTGGAAGAAGATAAATTGGTGGATGTGGTGGCTGGGCCTGATGCCTACCGGGATTTGCCCAACTTAATACGCCAAGTAGAAGAAGGCAGCAAGGCCATGAATGTGATGTTGAGTTTGGAGGAAACATATTCAGAGATTACGCCCGTCAGACTCAATAGCAATGGCGTATCCGCATTTATTTCCATTATGCGGGGCTGCGACAATATGTGTAGTTTTTGTGTAGTGCCCTTTACCCGTGGCCGTGAGCGTAGCCGTGACCCTTACTCTATTGTGGAAGAAGCGAGACAATTATTGGCAGAAGGAATAAAAGAAGTGACCTTGCTCGGTCAAAATGTGGATTCTTATCTTTGGTTTGGCGGCGGACCTAAAAAAGAATTTGAAAAAATTACAGACGAAGAAAAAGCGGATGCCATCACTTTTGATAAATTATTGGGAATGGTTGCTGATTTAAGTCCGGAATTGCGTGTGCGTTTTTCTACTTCGCATCCAAAAGATATTACCGATGCGGTTATATATAAAATGTTGGAATACGAAAACATTTGCAAGTATATACATTTGCCGGTGCAAAGTGGCAGCAGCAGGGTTTTAGATTTGATGAACCGCACTTATGATAGAGCTTGGTATGAAAGTAAAGTACTCCGCATTCGTGAGCTCATTCCTGAATGTGGGATAACCACCGATATAATATCTGGATTTTGCACCGAGACCGAAGAAGAACACCAAGAAACTATAAGTATGCTGCAATGGGGTCAATTTGATTTCGCATTTATGTACTCCTATAGCGAACGACCTGGCACGCTAGCAGCCCGTAAGCTTACAGATGATATACCCGCTGAAGTAAAGAGCAGAAGACTTACAGAAATTGTGAAATTGCAAAATCGGATTTCAACCGAAAAACACCAACAGTTTATTGGCCAAACCTGCAAAGTTCTGATAGAAGGTTTCAGTAAAAAATCGCCTAATGATATGAAAGGACGCAATGACCAAAATATGATCGTAATTTTCCCCAAACAACATTATAAACCCGGGGAATATGTGAATGTGAAGATAGAAAGGGCTACTACTACTTCACTTATAGGAAAAGTAATCAGTAAACAGTAGTCAGTAATCAGTAGCTGACGCCGTCCCGATAGCTATCGAGGAGGCACTGACTACTGACTACTGTTTACTGACCACTAAAATGAAATACATACTATACACCCTTACCCTCTTCAGCCTCTCGTGGGCAGTGGTTCCAGAGAAGGCTGTGGTGCATATATACAAAGCCCAACGTAAATTATATATACTAAAAGGGAAAGATACTTTATGTAATTATAAAATGGTATTGGGCACAAATCCAGTAGGAGATAAGATGCAGGAAGGGGACAGGAAAACGCCTGAAGGTTCGTTTAAGTTAAAATCGAAATACCCGCACAATACTTGGAATTATTTTTTGTGGATTGATTATCCCAATGCGGAATCATATAGGAAATTTAATGAACGAAAAAGGAAACATATTATACCACAAGATGCCAAAATTGGCGGAGAGGTTGGTATACATGGTGTTCCCGAAGACTGTGATTACTTGATAGACAAAGGCAAAGACTGGACTTGGGGATGTATCTCGCTCAAAAATGAGCAGGTGAAAAGAGTGTATGAATTATGTGCGGTGGGGAGTGGTATTATAATTTATAAGTAGATAGTAATTAGTAATTAGTGCCATGCGGCGGTGGGAATGCAAATAACCAAAGATAAATATATATTTTATCTTTTTCATTTATATAATTATTTGCTTGCAGTAAATACCATTTCAATTTCTATACCTTCTTTTTTCATTAGAATGGACAATTCATCATTAGTAAGTTTAATCACATCAAAGTGCCCTTGCCTTTCTTTATCAGTCATGGTTAATTTTTTTTCATCTGCACTAAGCTCCCATGTACCAGTTTCCACCTTGCCCATACTACTACTTATGCATGAACCGTCTGCTTTAATATCCCATGTCATGCCTTTGCAAATTTGTTCCATCGTCTCTATAGTTATAGTCCTCATCTGTTCTTTCATTTGCATTTCTATATCAGCTTTTTTTGAAGAATCGGAAATTTCAGGATATCTGTCTTTCAGGTCCTCTTTTTTAGTTATTGTATCCATACTTTGTCTGTCAATCTCTTTAAAAGCCCATTTCCTAGCAATCATTTCTTTTGGAGTTTTGCTTTTAGTAAAAGTTATATGTAAACTTTCTTTACCTGTCGGCAATCCAATTGTTAATTCATCCGAAGTAAGTTGGGTAATTTCCAGTTCTTGTTTATTACCTTTATCACTAATAATAGATAACTTTTTTCCGTCTTTGCTCAATTCCCATTTGCCTTTTTCTTTTCTCTTCCCACCTCCCGTTTCACAAGTACCATCTGGTTTAATTTCAAATATTAAATCGCTAAACATTTTAATCAGTTCTTCTGATCCTTTTGCTATTTGCTCTTTCAGTTCCGATTCTTCCTTAGATTTTTGAGATGAGTCAGTAAGCGTATCCAATCTGCCTATATAGTTTTTTGTTTGCTCAGCTATCATTCTATCTATATCTTTTTTCTCAATCTCTTTAAACACCCATTTTTTTGTAATCAATTCTTTTGGTGTTTGACCATAGCCTGATGCTGCCAGCATGATAAATGTAGCAACCAAAAGTATAGATTTTATTTTTGTCATGTTTAATATTTATTTTTTGCAAATAAAAGCTAAAAAAGTATATCAAAAAATATAAATATTGTGTAGTTAAATTCTATATTTAATACCACATAAAAAAATTGTAAATAAAATATGACTAATTGGTTATATTTGTCGGGTAATTTATACAAGCTCTTATATGAAAAAATATATACAAATAGCAATGTTTGCTCTATTGCTCGCTACGCCCTTTCTGGGTGCGAAAGCACAGCTTTATATCAATGAGTACTCATGCTCAAATATAGCCCAATATACCGATACTTATACCAAGACGGAAGATTGGATTGAAATTTACAATGCGGGTGGAAGCTCCGTAAATCTAACAGGATACTATTTAAGTGATGACAGCACCAATTTGAAAAAATGGCGAATTCGCCAAAACATTTCTGTTTCAGCCAGTGGTTATGTCTCTTTCTGGGCATCGGGGCGTGACACAGGTTATCATACCAATTTCAAATATACACAGTCGAAAAACAAAGCCGAACAAATTCTTTTATCAGACGCCAGCGGGAACCGGATTGATATGGTTGTTATCACCAAAACACAACTCGGGCATTCGGTGGGTAGGATTAGCAATGGTGGTTCCACTTGGGGGATATTCACTGCCCCAACAAAAGGTGCAAGTAACAACGCCGCAACCCAATATTCTGCTTATGCTGAAACACCTACTTTAAGTTTGGATGCTGGTTTCTATACAGGTTCGCAAACATTGAGCATGTCCACCAATACTGCAGGTTTGAAAATAAGATACACCATTAACGGAACCCCACCGACAGCAAGCTCAACCTTATATAGTAACCCCATTAAAATAACCGCAACTACCGTTATTAAAGCTGCGGCTTTTAGTTCTACAACGACCATACTTCCCAGTTTCATAGTTTTCAATACCTATTTTATCAATGTGTCGCACACTATGAAAGTGGTATCTATTTCTGGTTACGATTTACAGAAACTTGCTGATGGAGATAATACTTTAAGACCCAAGGGAGCGTTTGAATATTTCGACAAAAATAAAAAAAGAAAAGCAATAGCTTATGGAGAGTTTAACAGCCACGGACAAGACTCGTGGGCAAACGACCAACGCAGTTTGGATTTTGTAACACGCGATGAATCGGGATATGGAAGTGCTATTGAGGAGAAGCTATTCCCACTTACCGATCGTAGCTCATTTCAAAGAGTGATACTGCGTGCAGCGGGCGATGATAATTATCCTGCCGCTCACCATGCTTCTAATGAGGGCAGTGCCCATATCCGTGATGCGTATGTACAAAACCTTGCCAAAGAAGGGGGCTTGAATTTAGATGTACGAACAGCCGAAAAATGTATTATATATCTGAACGGAAAATATTGGGGAATATATGATCTGCGTGAACTTCCCGATGACCATGATTATACTGACTACTATTACAACCAGAGCAAATACGATTTGCAATATATCTTAACGTGGGGCACTACTTGGGCCCAGTATGGGGGCAATAAAGCCCTCAACGACTGGAGCAGTTTATATAATTATATCATGGGAAATAATATGGCCGATTCTACAAAATATAATTACGTAGATTCATTATTAGATGTGAAAAGTTTGGCCGATTATATGATTGTAAATTCACTTTGCGTTAGTTCAGACTGGCTTAACTATAATACCGGATGGTGGCGTGGACTAAATCCCAATGGCAAGCATAAAAAATGGGGCTATATATTGTGGGACAATGATGCAGTATTTGGTTTTTATATAAACTACACTGGGATTCCAGACACCTCTGCCAGTGCAAAACCCTGCAATATTGAAACAGGAGGACTATCTGACCCCGAAGGACATGTACAGATATTAAAAAAATTGCGAAAGAATAAAGTATTCGATCAATGGTATATATCACGTTATACAGATTTATTGAACAGCACTTTTGGCTCAAAGAATATGCTCTATGTATTGGATAGTATTATAAATGTATTGAAACCAGAAATGACAGCCCATGCCAAAAGATGGTTTGGAACTTATACTGAGTGGTATAAGAATGCCCAACGCTTACGCTGGTTTATTGACCGCCGTGGCAAAGCAATTGAGGCCACTATGAGGAGTTGTTATAGTCTTACTGGCCCTTATGATTTAACTTTAGTGACCAATCCTTATGGTGCGGGTAAAATCAATATAAATTCACTTAAAAATATACAACTGCCTTGGAAGGGCAGGTTATATGGAAGCATAGATATACTATTGAAAACAACACCCTTGGATAGCGGGAATAAGTTTATCAAATGGAGTTCGAAATACCACAGTTTTACACCTAAGGCCGATTCGCTTTCTACAACATTAAAATTGACAAAGAATGATACAGTAAATGCGTTATATAAAGTATCAAGTAGCAAGGTTACATTCTCTGAGATTAATTATAACAGTCATCCGAAACGCAATAGTGGCAATTGGGTAGAATTATATAATTCTTCAAGCAGTGATATAGATGTTTCAAATTTCACCATAAGGGCAAAAGATTCAGCTAAAACATATATAATACCACAGGGTACTACTATTAAAGCAAATGGATATTTGGTGGTATCCGAGGATACCATTAAATTTAAAAAGATACATCCTATGGTATCAAATTTTGTAGGTCCGGCAAATTGGGGGCTTTCTAATAAAAAAGACAGCATTACTTTATATGATGATTCAGGGTATTTGGTAAAGAAAATGAATTATGAAGATTCATGGCCCTGGCCTGTAGCTGCTGATGGCAATGGAACAACACTTGAACTGAAAAAATATACGGGCGATTTGAACGACCCTTATTCATGGATGGCGGGATGCCCCGATGGAAGCCCCGGAGAAGCATACAAACCTTGTACGCAAAAAATATTGGTGAATGAAATAAACTATAGTAGTGCAAAGGCAAAAGATGCGGGTGACTGGTTTGAACTATATAATACAGATTCCTCCGATTTTGATTTGTCGAAGTATATTATGAAAGATGATAATGACAGTAATTATTATCAGTTCCCTGCAAATACCATTTTAAAAAGTCTTGAATATTTGGTGGTGTGCAATGATACCAATAAATTTAAAATACAATACCCTTATGTGCAAAATTATATTGGACAATTTGGTTTTGGTTTATCGGCCAGTGCTGATGCTGTTAGAATACATAATAGCGATACTGCTTTTTATTGCGGTGTTTGGTATAATGATACCCTGCCATTCCCTTGGGGGGCAAAAGGTACAGGCAATACCATCGAACGAATAGACACGATGTATAATATTACTTTGGGGCAGAGTTGGAAGTTGAGTTGTCCAAATGGAACGCCAGGTCGTCCACGCAAAACTATATGTTTCCCCAAAGCAAAATTTGCTATTACCGAAGTGAATATGTTCCCTGATAATACCATGGACGATGGTGCTTGGATAGAGTTGATAAATACCGACACTGTAGATTTGTATTGGAGCGATTGGCAAATTAAAGTATCTTCAAATACAAACAATGTTCGTTTACCCTATAAAGCCAGCATCAAAGCAGGCGAGCGTTTTATTATATGTTCCGATAAAGCGAAGTTTAACAAATGGCATGCAAATGCAGGTATGGTTTTCGGTGATTTTAAATTTAACAAAACAAAAGATACAATTTCTATATTATATGAAGGTGGCAGCAAAGTATGGTCGAGTATAGTTGACAGTATGATATATCAAAAATTGGCTGTAAATATGGGCAGAACTATGGAGCGGAAATCAATTGATTCATTGGCCAACAATCCTTCAAACTGGTTTGTAGGCTGTATCGGTGGAAGTGCGGGAATGGCCTACCAACCTTGTAATGAGCCGAACTATATCAGTGAAATTAATTACCGTTCAGCAGCAAATAATGACGCTGGAAGTTGGCTTGAAATATATAATAATGATACCCAGCAATGGGATTTTTCTAATTGGACTTTACGCACTAAATTAGATTCTCTCTATATTCAGTTCCCTGCAAATTATATAGTTTCTATCGGACAAAGAATTGTAATGGCAGCCGATTCGATGAAGTTTAAAACCGCCCATCCGTTTATTAATTTTGATTTAAAAGGTTTGGATTTAGACACTTTAGATGCTTTGAAAATATATGATAGTAATGGCAATATCGTTTATAGCATGCTCTATGAAAACACCAATCTTTGGACTGATTCAGCCAATGGCAATGGATATACATTAGAGTTATTAAACGACACGTTGAAACCTTATGATGCTTCTGCTTGGCATGCCTCCTGCCCCAATGGTACGCCAGAAAAAAGTTATAATAGCAATTGTTCTCCAGGGATAAATGCAGATATATACTTCTCAGAGGTGAATTATAAATCGCATACTGCTTCAGATGCTGGAATTTGGGTAGAATTAAAGAACAAAGCAAATACTTCTATAGATGTATCAGGCTGGGCGATGAAGAATGGCAACGGAGATGTATATATGTTTGGAGCAAATACTATTTTGCCCGCAAATTCATATATTGTTTTTATTACAGATACCAATAAGTTCTTTACTCAAAACAGTAAACCCAGCAATTATTATATTCTTCCCGCTAATTTTATCAACCCAAATAGCGACTCATTATATATATATGATTACAGCAGCTATTTGGTAAGTTCGATGAAGTTCGCGTCTGACAAAACTTGGCCCATTGGAGCAAATGGATTGGGTCGTACTTTGGAGCGTCAAGATTCTAACAGTGTTGGGAATTCAGTCTCTAATTGGTTTGCTGGATGCCTTGGTGGAAGCCCAGGGGCAGCTTATACTACATGCGATAATACATTTTTGGTTTCTGAGATTAATTATCACAGTCATGATACAGCGAATGCAGGTGATTGGTTTGAGTTGCACAATGTGGGTACAACACAGATTGCTCTGAGCGGTATGACAGTATATACTCAAAATGGAAACAGCTATCCGCTAAACAATGCTCCAATATTGCTTCCTGACTCATATATAGTTGTGGTTGGAGATACACAAAAATTTAATCAAGTCAATTGGTGGGTTAATGCAAATAAAGTAATATATATTCCTAACGTCACTTTGTCTGATAGTAATGATGCTATTGTAGTGGCCGATAATAATATTTTAGCACTAAGCATCCAATATCAATCTGATACACCTTGGTATACTCAAGCAAATGGCAAAGGATATACTTTGGAATTGAAGAATTCTTCTATGGATATGTACACGGCAGATGCATGGATGATAGGTTGTCCTCAAGGTAGTCCCGGAACTAAATATGAGTCCCCTTGCCCTGCCCACATCAAACCCGATACAGTGAATGGAATCGCATCAGTTACGCTCAGTCATTCGCTATATAGAATATACCCAAGTCCTACGAGTACAGTTTTGGCATTTGAATATTTAGGAAATGTAGCACAAAAGCAGACTTTAGTATTATATGATATGCATGGCAAGGAAGTGTATAAATCTTCTATATTAAATAGTTTGTCAATTGATGTTTCTAAATGGGCTGCAGGATTATATACTTATAGGATTGGGGATGTGGAGCAGGGGAGGGTGGTAGTTGGTAGGCATGATTGATAAGAATTGAGAGTGATACTTTTGCGGCTAGCATTACGCACCTTCAGTGCTTTTTCGTGGCTTCACCGCTTCAGAGGGCGATGCCCTCTGTTAGTGATTATGCCCTTTCAGGGCTTTGTGGTTTCGCGGCTGTGCCGCTTCAGAGGGGCGGTGTCCCATGTTAGTTATTATACCCTTTTAGGGCAATTAAAGTGTAAAGTGATTCTAAGAATTAATATATATAAACCCAGCCCTGAAAGGGCGACATACCCAACTCAGGACATAGTCCTGAGTTGGAGAAGAATCTAAAAACCAAGCCCTGAAGGGGCGTAATAAATAACATTATGGGACAATCACTCGTAAAAAACTATCTTCATATAGTATTCAGCACTAAGCATCGGGAACCACTGATCCATCCTCCTTATGAAGATGAATTACATAGTTATATGGGAGGAATCTGTAAAAATTTAGAATGTTATCCGATAAAAATAGGCGGCTATACTGACCATATTCATATTCTGTGTATGTTATCAAAAAAAATAGCATTAATGAAGTTATTAGAAGAGGTAAAGTCACACAGTTCGAAATGGATGAAGACTAATGATGCATCACTTAAAAACTTTTATTGGCAGAATGGCTATGGAGCATTTTCTGTAAATCCTGCTGAAGTGGATGTGGTAATAAGGTATATAGAAAATCAGAAGGCCCATCACAGTAAGAAAACTTTTCAGGATGAGTATAGAGGTATTCTGGAGAAGTATGATATAGAATTTGATGAACGATTTGTTTGGGACTAGTATTATTACGCCCTTTCAGGGCTTTAGTATCGCTGCTTTGCCGCTTCAGAGGGCGATGCCCTCTGGTAGTTATTATGCCCTTTCAGGGTTTTATGTAATCGTTTCCCCATCTGGGCATGTAGAGGATAAATGTTCTTCCAGACTGATATTATTATGCCCTTTCAGGGCTTTATGTAATCGTTTCCGCGTCTGGGCATGTAGAGGATAGATATGATTCTAAGAATAATATATGTAGGATAGCCCTGAAGGGGCGGGATTCATTAACTCAGGGCGAAGTCCTGAGTTAATGAAGGCTATATAAATGATGAGCCCTGAAGGGGCGGAATATGAATACTGCAGTTCGAGAGTTATATAGAATTTAATACTATATGTTAGACCGAGATTATTAAGCCCTTTCAGGGCAATTATACGTTCTTAAATTTTCATTGGGAATCTCTATTCCTTCACCACCCTCACCACTTCATTATTTATCTGAAGCAAATAAATCCCTTTAGCATAAGTACCCAAATCAATTTTACATATTCCTTGGGCATTCCCTTGCTGTAAAATCCTTCCTGTTGCATCGAGTAATATATATTTATTGGAGCTGTTATTTGCGGTTTCGATAATGATATAATCTTTGGCTGGATTGGGGAATATTTTAAATGAAATTGGTGCATTTATATCAGCAATACCTGTATTGATACATGGTGTATGTGCGGTGCCGGGTGAGCCTCCCAAACAGCCTATTACCCATTGATTGGCTTGTGCTGGGTCAGTGGCTTGGGGCATTAGTTCCAAGGTGTATCCCAATCCATCTGCCGAATCATTCCAAGGTGTTTTATTATCCCAAGTTTGTATGAAACGCAGGCGGCCTTCTGTATCATAAAATCTTAATTTATCAGTATTGCTCAAACTAAAACTGGCTACAGATTTATTATAAATATTGGGGTGTTGTATATTGAATTTTGATAAGTCAGAAACTAAAACATGGAATGAATCGGAGAATAAATTAAGTGTATTTATTTTAAAGCTTTGCTTTGCTTCGTTGGTAATGTTCCACCCTGCAAGGTCAACAGTTTTGAGGGAAGTATTATAGAGCTCAAACCAATCTCCCGCATCTTTGGTAACCAAGCTGTGGTAATTAATTTCGGATATCCCAACTGGTGATGCACAAGATATATAAGTACTGGCCGGAGAACCGGTATAACAACCTTCCTTCCACGCAACATTATTTGACAATCCTTCAAGGTTTGTATCTGGCATCGCTAATTCCAAAGTATAACCAGGGTTTTGATATATATTATTATAGAACAATACAAACTGAGGTTTTTTGTCGGCATCCCATATACGTATCGCACCCGTGGTGTCAATATTCAAATTACTATAAAGCCATGTTTGATTGGTGAAAGGGTGTACTGTTTTAAACTTGATATCATCTTTGCACAACACTAGTCGTGCATTGGGTTTCAATAAGGTGTTTGTTGGGAATATATACCGCAGGTTATAATTCGCAGTACCCACTGACCAATTAGAAATATCCAATGTTTGCAGTGTGTCACGGTTCCACAATTCAAACCAAATGCCATCGTTAAAACTTGCATCGGGCATGGTATTAATTTCCGAAACAACGGGATTTATTCTGCAAGCTACATATATATTATTTGGCGAACCACCCGCACATCCCACAAACCAATTGGCACTGGTAGTGCCGGTATCGGCAATTGACTCGAGGGTGTAGCCGTAGCCTTGTGTAAATTTATTTGTAGCCTTGTAATTGGTATTATATATATTTTTGCCTGATTCATTATATATATTCAATTGACCTACAAAAGGTAGTGAATCTATCTTGCTAAGGATAGGTGAAGTATGGTAGGCTTTTACAAAATTCTGAGTGTCTGCGGCAAGTACGATCCTTTGGCCCGCATTTATAAATGTATTGCTACTAAAAACAAAGCTCTGATTGCTGCTGGATAATTTATACCCCAGTAAATTTACCGGGCCTGAACCATAATTGTGAAGTTCGATCCAACTGCCACTATTTAATAAAGAATCCGACTTCAAACAAATTTCAGAAACAGCAATATTACTCATACAATTGGTATTGCTATCGCCCGGGCTTCCCATTAAACACTGGTGTTTCCATGAGTTATAATTCAATATGCCATTTTGCGTATATACATTTTGATCCAATGCCAAAGTATAACCATTACCCGCAGGAAGATTGTCCCAGGGAGTGGAATTTTGATAGGTAAAATATAGTTTCAATACTTTATTTGAGTCGAAAATTTGTATTTTATCTGATATATTATCCAAATTGAAGAACGGTGTATACACGATATTGGCAACTCCCATAAAGTACTTGTTAAATTTAGAAGAATCGGCTACCAATACAATTCTTTCGCGGGGTTGTAATACGATATTGGTGAACTGTTTTACCGAACCTTTGGTTTGAATATTCCACCCGTTTAAATTAACCTGTATTGCATTGGGGTTATATAACTCCAACCAGTCGCCCGCATCAGCTTCATTTGCTGAGTGGTAATTGAGTTCCGATATCACCACCTCTGCATTGCATGGACTGTATGCTGCACCTGGACTTCCGCCCAAACACCCCGCAAACCAACTTGTAGGATTAATAAGAGAAGCAGTTTTAGAAATCAGTTCCAAAGTAAAACCAATGCCATTTGCCAAAGGAGTAAAGCCAGATGAAGTATCATAATAGGTCAATAATATTTGGTTGTTATTTTCATCATAAAGCTCTATAGAATCGGAAAAATTGTTCAAACTAAAATTTGAAAAAGATATATGGTCCCATGTGGTGAAATTACTGTCGTTATTGGTAACGAGCAATCTATCTTTGTTTTTTATTTTTGCAGAAAGTGGGAATATATATACTCCTGATTTTGTAGTTAATTTCCATCCACCGATATATAAATCCTGTTTCCCATAATTGTATAGTTCCAAATAATCTCCACGATTCAGCGAGGGTTCCATATTATAATTAATCTCTGAAACGGTGAGCTGATAATTGCAGGAAACCCTTGCAGTTCCTGGTGAACCCATTACGCAACCAGTAGTCCAGCTATCGCCTGATGAATAGTCGACAACCGAATCTTTAATTTCTAAAGTATATCCCATGCCATTGGGTTTATAAGGCCACTCGGGTTGGTGGCGGTCGTATAACATATTGAATTTTAGATTTCCCAAGCTATCATATAATCTCAACATTTCACCTTCTGATTTTAATCCAAAACCAAATGAACCTATTATATTTGAAACATTGTTATACTCTTTTTTAAATTTTACAGTATCTGAAGCCAATACCAAATAACTTTTTGCAGGGATGATAGTGCCGTCGGGTATTATATAATCATCGGTGTCATTTTCATCTTTAAAATGCCATTTTGAGATATTGATGGCTGCATTTGTGGTATTATATAATTCTACCCAGTCGCCCGCATCTGCATTGCTTGCAGATTTATAATTAATCTCAGAAATTATAACAGGATCTTTACAAGGAGTAAATGCTTTTCCTGGTGAACCTCCTAAACATCCGTTGAACCAAGTATTATAAGTATAAATAGCAGAATCATATTTATGTTCCATCGTGTGGCCTAGTCCATCAGCCAATTGCGGCCATCCGACTGTATCAGAAAAACCAAATCGAACGGTATTTTTACCTATATTATCGAATAGATATATGGAATCGCCAAAATTATCAAATCCAAAACCCAGATTGCCAATTTTATTAGGCACATTATTATATACTTTATTAAAACGATCGGTATCTTCACACAATACTAAGTATCCACCCGCAGCAATGGTGGTGCCCATAGGGAATTTATAATTATAATAGTCGCCATGGGTATGGAACCTCCATTCGCTTAGGTCTAGTTTATAGTTGCCGTAATTATGCAATTCAATCCAATTTCCTGCATCAGAATTTTTAGGGGAATTGTAGTTGAGCTCACTCACCACTAATTTTAATGCTTGTGGTGTACCTTTAAAATATGCTTTTATACTTGCATCTGTTGTATAATTTTGGGTAATGGTTTGGCTGCTATCTTTTGTGCCATCAATGCTGAAATAATTAAAAGTATATCCAGGGTTTGGGATTGCTGTAATAGTAACAGGCACGCCATTGAAGTAAACGCCTTTCCAAGGATATTTGGTAGGTATAATAGTAGATATTTTTATACGGCCCGCATTTGAAGGAACCACTTCCAATGTAAAAGTATCTTGATTGGCAAGGTTGAAATTTGTTTGTATATAATATCGTGCATAAGCAGGGCGGGCATCAATAAAGCTTTTCATGTTCTGGATATTCGCATTCCAGGTAGCCAATGTAGTTTGATTTGACCAACGGGTATATTCACGCAGCATCTCATTGTCCATCGTATCTACATAACGTTGTATTACTTTTTTAAATTCAACGGGTATAAAAATAGTATTTATTAAATCAGCATAACGGTTTACAAAATAATTTTTAAATTTGGTATTTGTAATTAATGTATCGAACATTACGGTGTGTACATTCCATACTGCTGGGTAACGTAAATTATATAATTTATCTTGGTTAGGAGAACTGATTAATCCTATTCCAAAATCGGTGTCCCACAGCACATAACGCCATTTACCCTTTGGTATTTGCGGCCTCCAGAATTTAATATTGTTGGTCCAATCACCCAGCCAATCATTGTTTACATAATATGTTTCGGTAATCATATAATCACAATAGTTTTCAATATCGAGCATTTTTGTTGCTGAATCATATATTGTATTATTTTTAAAATTATTTCCCGATATAAAATTATATAACTTGCCCCACTCATTTCCATTTCCTTCTAATATGGTATTGTCCCATTTAAGTATATCAACTTTGTTAGGGTCTATGCCATGTATGTTAGCCAAATAATCTTGGTCTTCGCGTTCGCGTATATGATATACGCCCCAATACACGCCATTTACAAAGGCCACACAGGGCTGTCCGGCCATTATATCATTATGGGTTCCCAATACATTGCGTTGCATTACATCATCACGCATGTGGCCACTAAGCCAATCAATTCCTGCATTTCTGATATTGAAATTTTTCACCGTTTTATATTGTCGTATATCCCACAATGGATAATTGATAATAGAACTATCATATCCACTTCTGCTTTCTATTCTAAAACTGCGTTGTGCAAAGCTTCTCGACCATCCACCATGTATTTTTAATCCAGCATCGAGTTCAAATAATTGGTTGCCCGCTTTGCTGGGTTTAAAGTATTCTACATGACAAGGTTTTTCCCAATCGTACCAAAAATTTGCTCCAAAATTGGGCATACCTGCTGTAGCATTTGGACCAAGCACATACATTCCGGTATCCCAGTTCCATAAATTGGCCGAGTCGGTACTGATGGAAATAACGGGTAATGTTATAGCTTCATTTATAAAATAAGTATTGGTAAATACTTTGCCCGGCAAATATTGTCCGGTGGTATCGAAGCAGCGTACCCGTATTACTTTGCTTTTATCAATAGTGATATTGTTATTATATATTTTGGAATTTGTATTTGGGATGCCTCCATTTTCAGTATATCGTATAATAAAGTTTTGATTGTTTTTTGTTAACTTTAAATATTGATTGCCCTTATAAAATCCAGCTTTCAAACTAAATGCAGGAGGGGTAGCATAACCTTTAAAACATTTTTGTCCGTTGTTAGAACTGTCAGGTGTGGGAGTTGGGGTGATGCACCAATTTTGGCCATCGGGAATACGTGCCATTACCAAACCCGAGTCGAGGTAGCCTGTGTTTTGTGAGTCGAGCAGGTTTCCAATATTATCATTCAGATATATTCCTTCATTTCGTCTCAGTCTGAAATTGGTATGGAAGTACGATTTGGAAATTGTGGGAATCCATGCCAAGTTACGTTTTGTGTACCATTTGCCGGTGTCGGCCACGGCTAAACTTAAATTGGGAATAGCCGATAAATCGCTCGAACCGGGTGTTAAATTATGTACCTGTACCGCCAATACATTTCCGGCGGGCATTAATAAATTTCTAAAAACTGAATCGGGTATATTATATGTTTCGGGATTATATCCTTGGTACATCAATGCCTCGTGTGTAGCGGTGGCACTGTCGTTCCATGCCTTGCCATTCATATTGCTGCGGGCTATTTCCACCCCATTTAGGTAGGCAATAAAACCATCATCATAATCCATGCTTAACAGCATACGTACTACTTTCCCCGTATCAGGCACATCAAATTTTTGACGCATAAATACCGAAATATTTGACGCAATGGTAGTACTGTCATCGCCATCGCCAAAGCCAATACCTCCCTTGCCACTGGTCCAGTTTACATCGTTAAAACTCGTCTGTGCCCAAGTGGAAGGCACTGCAGATTTCGGGGCCAAATACTTCCAATAATTATTAAACCATACTGCTGTTTCCCAGCGGTCGATAAATAACCTCCGGTCCTTGCCCGATGTAAAAACCAATAGGCGTTTGCCGGGACTTAGGATATAGGTGGGGAAAGTCCATTTGAATGCTTTTCCAAAAAGGTCGGTCAATTGGAAATTTTTTAAGTCAACGGCCACATTGCCACTGTTGTATAATTCGAGCCAAGTATTTGCCTGCCCATCCTCATCCAAAATATTTCCGAGGTTCACACCTTGCACTTCGTTTATAACTATCTGGGCATTAGTATTTGAGCAGTATAATATACTTATGAAACTACAAAATACTATTATATAAATCTTTTTGTAAAATGCAATCATTACCGTTGTGTTAAAATTAAGCGGTAAAGTTACGGAATAATTACGTTTCAATAACTATCTAGATAGTTATGTTGTAAGTCAATTGAATGTCAAGATTCAAGATTTTGCGATACTTGGTTTGAACTTGTTGTATGCAAGTATGGCTGTGGAAAATATTGGTTTTAATGGTTAAAAAAAGCAGCGTGTTTTTTGGGGCACGTTGCTTGTTTCAATAAATGCAAAAACCTAATTTTTCACAAACTTATACTTACCTATTATACCATTTTTCTTGTTAACAAGCTGTATTACAAAAACACCATTTGATAAGTTAGCGGTATTAAAAAGAAAACAGTTATAGGATTGTGCGGTGGGCTGGCCTGCCAATCTTCCTTCCATATCATATATAGTTGCAGCATAATCCTTGGCCTCACCTATAATGCCTACGTATAACTCATCATGTGCAGGGTTGGGCCAGCAGGTAATTACAGGTGGTTCTTGTTCAGGAGCTATAGATGTGTTGGTATTGGCAGGGTCGTAAGAATCATTGTCTATATGTATGGTATCGGCATTCGTAAATAATATATCTTCGCTTGTGGGTGGGCTGCCACAGGCAAAATCATAATGGGTGGTATCAACCCTAAAACTATCCCAGGTTAGGTCGGGTTTAAACCTGAGAAAGTACGAATCGGTATATTGGTTTGCTGAATCCATAACACCACCGTATGTTAAAACTCTTCCATCTTTTAGTATAGTAGACGATGCAAATTGCCAATTATATCCTGTTGGCCTTACATGATTTTTCAGGTTGTTCAAAGTGTCCCATGTTCTAATGTCAAGCAGTCTCGCTATTTTGTTGTTAGGTTTAGTACTATCTGACATTGCAGTTGTATATATAATATCATGTTTTTCATTTGTTATAATGTCTCCCAATTGCAATGCTAAACCTGTTGGGGTATAATCTTTAACCATTTTTATTTTTTCATTTTTAAGGTCGAAGTCAAATAAACAACTATACAAGGAATCTTCTGCCACACTCCCCATTATTTTCAAATTCGTTGGATTTTTTTCACTTAGTATTCCGCCTGCCAATCCCACATTGGTCTCAAAGCCACGAGTGGGCATACTGTATATAATGGATAAATCGGTACTATTATATTTGGTGATGCCCGGAAACCTGTAGAAATAAGAATCTATTGGCGACATAAACCAGGCAGCCCCCAGTGCATAGAAATATTGTGAATCTATTGACCGATTAAGATAAAAATGCTCAAACCTATTTGCCCTGTATGTAATTAACTTACCCGCTGCACTAAACAACATTACCGATGAATAATATTTATTATGGCTATTGCCGGGGTAAGTGGTAAGTATGGCAATATTGCCATTGTTTAGTTCCAGAGCCTCTACTGCAAGGTATGCGGTATCGCTTATAATTACTTTTTTCCAAAGTATGTTGCCGCACTTATCGTACCTTATAACCATGGGGTCTTGATTATCATCCATACTTATAAAATACTTATAAGTGGTGCCCACCAGTATAAAGCCAGAATCGCGGGTCATTCTTAATTGTTGAAAATAATCGCCGATTGTGCTTTTCATCTTTTTTTGCCATAAGGGCAACCCATTTTGGCTATACTTTCGGGCATAAAAATAGACACGATCATATTCAATAACAATATAACCTCCATCATAGTGTTCTCTCGTAATAAATATTTGTTGGTTGCCAATTTTTTTATTTACTTTTATATAGGGCTGTGCTATGCTGCTAATACTAGCAAAGTACAACCCCATAAAAAGCAAAATAGCTTTATTAATATTGCTATAGTTTATCATTGTTTAAGCACTAATTTATAACATTGGGTAATTCCATAATTGGTATTTAATAAATATGTGACACACACTCATTTGTTGTGCAAATATATAACATTTAATAAGTTTTATGGGAAATATCCCGAATTTAGGGATTGTATATATTACCACTCACACCTCATCATACCCAAACTTAATCAACTTAGCTATATAACCAATAATAATAGGCGTAACGATGGCGGATAGGTCTCGGCCATTGCCCAGGGTGGCATCTGAGTTTTCGAGTATGTTTTTAATGGTGGCTTTCCAGTTATAGGAACCGTTTCCCAATGCAGTGTCGGTAACTTGGCATACCACTTTTTTTACTTTATCTCTTGTATCGGCGAACCAGCCTGTCAATACAGGGGGATGCCCAACCATGATAATGTTTTCGTAAAAAGTGAGTGCGAGGTTTGTGGGTTGGAAATGATAATTTTTCTCAGCATAAGTACTGTTCAGGTAATTCTGCATTTCAAGACTTAGGGCTTCCTTGTCGATGTAGTTGTTTATTTCAAATTCACTATAGGTTGAAAGTTTTTGTGCTTCGTCTTCTATATAGCTCAGAAGCAGTGAATCATCGAAATGGGCTTCGGTTTGTAGGGCTGTGGAATTTGTCATATTATATACTGTTACCGATTTTATAAATTACGGATTGCGGATTGCGGCTTTGGGTATTGATTCGTAATTCGTAATTCTGCATTCGTAATTGAATTATTTCCCCACCATGGAAGCGGCTTTTATAAATGCACCTTCTTCGGCAT
>JAYVCI010000099.1:0-11020 GCA_043750035.1 Chitinophagaceae bacterium | reverse complement strand
TAAAACAAACAATGACCGACTTGCAAAAAAATACAAATTTAGTAGCCGCCTTTTTTTGTGAAAAAAATGTCGCCTATGCTATGAAATAGTTAGTATATTCAGAAGGGTTTAGGAAATTATTAGAAAACAAAGTAAGCGTTGGTTTTTTCAATCGTACTTTGAGAAAGGCAGTTGAAGAAGAAACCTTTGAATATGGGGATATTCACAAATTGATTGGACCTGGAAAAAGAAGAATTCCAGTTATTCATAGTGGGACTCATTTGGACGTTCAATTTTCAGATACTGACACAAGAACTATAAGTATTAGTTGGAATACACTACAACCCCAACACGGAATTGTAGACTTACTTAGCGAAAACGGAGCTGTTAGGATAGCATCAGGTGCTACAAATTTTTCTGATATTACCGACCCAATGGTTTTCAGATTTCCAAGTCATTACGGAAGACTAAGTAAAGGAATGATTGCTATCGTTAAACCAAATAACGCGACATTTTGTGTTCTTTTTAAACTACTTGAATTATTTGACAATGACATATTATTTCAATGGGAGATACGAAATGATTAAAACAGCTTATAGCACGGGTTTGGCAAAAGTGGCGGTTCATTGCTCCGCAGAAACATTTGTGGTTAGTCAAAGCTTGGTTCTCCGCATATACATTTGTGGTGAAAATCGCCACCTTCGCCAAGCTCGAAAACGTTAGGTGTTTACCCTACAAACAAAATTAAACTGCAAACAAAACGAACATTAAGCCCTAATTAAATGACACTAGAACAATACATTAACAACATAAATAAACGATATAAACTTGGTAATGCGACCGAGCATACTTTTCGTGGCGACCTGCAACAACTTTTAGAAAGTTTAGTGCCTGACATCAGGGCGACCAACGAACCCAAAAGACAATCTTGCGGAGCACCCGACTACATTCTGACTAAAAAAGAAATTCCAGTAGGTTTTATTGAAGCAAAGGACATTGGCGACAAAGACCTTGAAGGAGCAAAAAAAACAGGGAATAAAGAACAATTCGACCGTTACAAATCATCTTTAAATAATTTAATATTTACCGACTATTTAGATTTCCATTTATACATTGATGGACTTTTTATTACAAAAATTGCAATTGCTGAAATACAAAACGGAACTATCGTTCCGTTACCAGCCAACTTTGCAAATTTCACTAATTTAATAAAAGACTTTTGCACCCACATAGGGCAAACAATAAAAAGTTCAAAAAAACTGGCAGAAATGATGGCGGGCAAAGCCCGCCTTCTTTCTGATGTGATTGAGCAGGCTTTATTGAGTGATGAAACCCATAATGAAGACAGCACACTTAAAGACCAAATGAATGCATTTAAACAAATTCTTATTCACGATATTACACCCAAAGGATTTGCTGATGTATATGCTCAGACCATTGCTTACGGTATGTTTGCTGCAAGATTGCATGACCCAACCCTACCAACATTTAGCCGACAAGAAGCCGCTGAATTAATTCCAAAATCGAATCCATTTTTACGCAAACTGTTTGGCTACATTGCTGGTCCTGACATTGACGACCGTATAAAATGGATAGTGGACAGTTTGGTGGAAATATTTTTGGCTTGCAACGTAGAAGAAATTTTAAAAAACTACGGAAAGTCAACAAAAATGGAAGACCCCATCATCCATTTTTATGAAACCTTTTTGAGTGAATATGACCCGAAACTACGCAAGGCCCGTGGCGTATGGTACACGCCAGCACCCGTGGTAAATTTTATTGTGCGTGCCGTTGATGATATTTTAAAAACTGAATTTGATTTACCGCAAGGTTTGGCCGACAATAGCAAAACCAAAATAAAGATAAACCTACAGGGCAAACAAGTAGAGCAAGAAGTTCACAAAGTTCAAATACTTGACCCAGCGACAGGCACAGGAACTTTTTTAGCCGAAGTTGTAAAACATATTCATAAAAAGTTTGAAGGGCAAAAAGGAATTTGGAGCAATTATGTAGAAACGCATTTATTGCCTCGCCTCAATGGATTTGAGTTGTTGATGGCAAGTTATGCAATGGCACACCTTAAATTAGATTTACTTTTAACCGAAACAGGTTACAAACCGACAACAAACCAAAGGTTCAGAGTTTATCTTACCAACAGCTTAGAAGAACATCACCAAGACACAGGAACTCTTTTTGCAAATTGGTTAAGTACAGAAGCCAACGAAGCCAATCATATAAAGCGAGACACACCGGTAATGTGTGTAATTGGAAATCCGCCTTACGCAGTTAGTAGCACCAATAAAAATGATTGGATACAAAACTTAATCGTGGACTATAAAAAAGACTTGAATGAACGGAAAATAAATCTTGATGATGATTATATTAAATTCATTCGTTACGGTCAACATTTTATTGATAAAAACGGAAGCGGAGTTTTAGCATACATCTCTAATAATAGTTTTATAGATGGAATCACGCACCGCCAAATGCGTAAAAATTTATTAGAGAGTTTTGACACAATTTATATCTTGGATTTACACGGTAACGCAAAGAAAAAGGAAGTTTGCCCTGATGGTTCAGCAGACCAAAATGTTTTTGATATTATGCAAGGTGTTTCAATAAACATCTTTGTTAAAACAGGAAAGAAAAAGAAAAATGAATTAGGTCAAGTTTTTCATTCTAATTTACAAGGTAAAAGAGAGTTTAAATATGAATTTTTAAATAAGTCCAGTATTGCAACAATAAATTGGAAACAATTAGAATATTCCGCACCATATAGATTTTTTGTACCAAAAGATTTTGAGTTAGATTCAAAATATAATAAAGGGTTTAGAGTTGATGAGTTATTATTATTAAACTCAAATGGAATTGAAACAAAATGTGATTCTTTGGCTATACAATTTGATAAACAAACATTACAAAATGTTATTGAGGATTTTAAAAAAGAGGATGTTCAAACACTAAAATCAAAATATAAAGACAAAGAAGATTCAAGTGGTTGGGATTTTTTAAATGCAAAAAGCAGTATTTTATCAGATGTTTTTTCTCAACAAAAAATCCATTATAGACCATTTGATATTAGGGAAACAATTATCACGAAAAATTCAGGCGGTTTTATTGGGCGTTCAAGGTTTGAAGTAATGAAGCATTTTCTTTATCCTAATATTGGTTTAATTATTCCAAGACAAACTACTCAAGATTATCGCCATAATTTCATCACAAACAAAATAATTGATGGCAACATAACTGCAAGTGCCAAGTTATTTGGAACAGGTTGTTTATTTCCCCTTTACCTTTATCCCGAAACCAATGGTCAACAAACCATCGGGCAAACAGCAGAAAGAACGCCAAACCTAAACGCAGAAATTTTAAAGCAAATTGCAGAGAAATTGGGTTTAACTTTTACCAACGAAAAGGAAACAACCAAAAGCACCTTTGCACCAATTGACATTTTAGATTATATCTATGCCGTTTTACATTCTCCATCGTACAGAGAGAAATACAAAGAATTTTTAAAAATAGATTTCCCAAGAGTGCCTTATCCAAAAGACAAAGACATATTTTGGCAATTGGTAAAACTTGGTGGTGCAATCAGACAAATACATTTATTGGAAAGCCCAATTGTAGAAAAATACATTACACAATATCCAATAGACGGTAACAATGTAGTTGGCAAAACAAAATATCAAGACGGCAAAGTTTACATCAACGACACACAGTATTTCGACAACGTACCACAAACCGCTTGGGACTTTTACATTGGTGGTTATCAACCAGCACAAAAATGGCTCAAAGACCGTAAAGAACGAACACTTGAATTTGACGATATTTTACACTATCAAAAAATCATTGTTGCGTTGAGTGAAACAGATAGATTGATGAAAGAGATTGAGAAAATTGAAATGTAGATGACACCAGACAATTTGGATACGGCAACATTGGAGTTATTAGAAGATTTGCGAAATGATTTCGCAATATCTTTTGAAACAAAAAATATTGATTACTGTGAAGTTTTTCAAAAGAGTAAAACGGCAATAATATATTATAATCCGAAAATTGTCAACACGGAATCTATTGCTCACGAACTACTTCATATATGGCTCACTCGTTATAATTACAGCATTGGAAATCATTTATTTTTATCCACTCAAGGCGACAAAAAATTAAGCAAATTTTTAAACAAGTTTCTTTGTGACTACATAACTAATTGTTGCGACCATTTCAAAATGTACCCCAAATTCATTGAAATGGGATATTCTCCTTCCGAGTTTCTAACGAATAGTTTAGCACCAAAAGCATCTTTAAAAGATGTGAAAGAAATAAAATTAAAATTATTTGGTCTTTATAATTCTAAATCAGTCAACTTATATATTGGGTGCTTAATTTCTATTTTTGCCGACCACGCAGGAAATGATTACACCGAACACCACGCTATTCTTAAAGAAAAAGATAGAGAATTATATAGTATCGTAACACAATTTTGGAGTAAATGGGTAGATTTTAACATTGAAAATATTGACCCAATATTTAATTCAGATTTAGAACTAACTGACAATTTAGTTGAAGAATTTACACAATGGGGAGAATCAAAAACATTTTTTTGAAAATATAGAATTATGAGCATTGATAGTATAGCAAGAGAAATTTCAAGTGTTGACCGTGATATAAACACAATAGAAAAAAGTATTCATCCAATAGATGCCAATATCAGCCGTAAACAAAAAGAAGCTCACAGTATCCTTGAAAAAATATCAAGAGAAAAAGACCTTAAAAGAGTTATCACATATCAAAAAGACTTGACCAAAAAAAATGATGAAATAAACAAACTTGAAAAAGATAAAAGTGCAAAATCAAAATCTTTAGCAGATAAGCAGAAAAAGAAACTTGACCTGCAAGTTAAACTTAACAAAGAAGAACAAAGCGAAAGAGATAAAGTAAAAAAGGAACAAAAAGAAATGTTGACCTTGCAACAGCAAATCACAAGAGAAATGGAAAAGCAGAAAATGCAATCCTTACACTCTTTTGATGTTTTAAAACCGACACAGATTGAACAAACAGCTTATGATGTTTTTGTTTCTCACGCTTCCGAAGACAAAGAAGATTTTGTAAGACCTTTTGTAAAATGCTTACAAGAAAATGGAATCAAAGTTTGGTATGATGAATTTTCATTGCGAGTTGGCGACAGTCTTAGACGTTCCATTGACAACGGATTGAAAAATTCACGTTATGGAATTATAGTTTTATCAGAAGCGTTTTTCAGCAAAGAATGGCCTCAAAGAGAATTGGACGGACTTTTCGCAAGAGAAGTGAATGGAGAAAAAGTAATACTTCCAATTTGGCATAAAATCAGTAAAAACGAAGTTTTAAAATTCAGCCCAATCATTGCTGATATGCTGGC
The DNA here is from genome assembly GCA_043750035.1 of Chitinophagaceae bacterium. GTDB lineage: Bacteria > Bacteroidota > Bacteroidia > UKL13-3 > UKL13-3 > CANJUD01. Next base: position 5,643 of record JAYVCI010000099.1, on the reverse strand, counting down.
ATTAAATACTTCAAGTTTCACCATAGAAGAAATTGCAAAACAAATTTCAGACAGAGTATTAAACTAAATGACAACAATGCCAATCCTTCGCAGTCATACACATTTGCAAGCCACACAAGCTACCGCACAGACCAAAGCTTACAAAAGAGTATGCCTGCCCAACCGCACAACGACACTGCAAACTCGACACTACAGACCATTGACCGAAAGAAGGGCAACCACAACAGCACCTACAAGAAATTGGCGGTTCAGTGGTTAAATCAAGTTCAGTTTTCCAATCAAACTTTTGTGCAGGTTGACAGTTTAGTACTCCGAAATCGCCAACTCTTAAACCCTCCAACCGTTAGGAAAATATAAATATGATTCGCGAACTTGATCATTTCTATCTGAACAAACTAGAACCCAACAAAAGTTGCCTGCTTGCTTTGCGAAGTATTATACTAGAACAAGATACCAATATTACTGAAACGCAGAAGTACGGAATGCCCTGTTTCTGCTACAAGAAAAAGATGTTCTGTTATTTATGGACGGATAAAAAAATGGATGAGCCTTATATACTTATGGTAGAAGGCAAGCACCTTGTTCATCCAAAATTAGAAATAGGCGAACGATCGAGGATGAAGATTTTCAGCGTGAACCCGAACAAAGATTTGCCAGTAAAGACAATTGGAGATATTTTGCAAAAAGCATTAGATTTATATAGAACAGGTGTTATAAAACTGAAAGAATGAATATATAAGACTTCGTGGTGATTTTTAAGCTATATATTTTTCTTAGCTCCTCCTACAAAGACTATTTTTTCTTTTAAAGTTCCCAGAGCATTTGCAACAGCTTCGTTGGCAGTTGGCAGTTGGCAGTACCCTACGGGTTACCAACGGAAGCATGCAAGCATAGCGACTGCCAACCGCTTCCTGCCTCCTGCCAACTTCTTCCATCTTTTCTATTTCAACTTTCTTATTATTTCTGTACTTTTGCGTAATGAAAAAAACTACATTTACGCTCCTCATCACCCTTGCTGCTGGCTTATTGCAAGCACAAACTGTTACTTTAGATTGGGTAAAAAAAATAGGTGGGTCTGCTTTCGACGAAGCATACTGCCTAGCAGTTGACCCGAATGGGAACATTTGTATCGCTGGGAGTTTTACTGGGCTTGTAGATTTTGACCCTTCGCCTAGCAGTACTTTTAATGTAACTTCTGCTTCATTGTCTCAAGATATTTTTGTGTGCAAATTAGATGCTAAAGGGAATTTTTTATGGGCGAAGGGAATGGGCGGAGATTTTGAAGAAACAGCCTTATCAATTGCCATAGATGCCAATGGGGCTGTTTATACCACAGGTACTTTTCAAGACTATGGCGATTTTGACCCCGGGAGCCAGGGGTTTAATATAGGATCGGCTGGTTTAGATGATATATTTATTTCGAAGCTGGACGCATCGGGAAATTTTGTTTTTGCTAAGCGAATTGGGGGCGTTGGATACGATTATGCCAATTCCATTACTATAAAAAACTCAGCAGTATATATTACTGGTACTTTTCAATATACCGTAGATTTTGATCCCTCTGCTAATACTTCAAACATAACATCTGCAGGCGAGTTCGATATACATATAACCAAATTGGACACCTCGGGCAATTTTGTTTGGGCCAGGGCAATGGGCGGGCTTTATACCGACGGCGGAAATTCTATCTCGCTCGATGCCGCAGAAAATGTATATACTACTGGCTTGTATCAAGATGATGCAGACTTTGATCCAAGTACAAAAACTTATATTTTAAAATCTCAGGGTGGTACTGAAATTTTTATATCAAAACTCGATTCGGGAGGCAATTTTGTTTGGGCCAAAAGAATGGGCGGCACAAGCGATGAACAGGGGCTTTCCATTATTGCCGATGATTCGGGGAATACATATAGCACGGGTTATTTTTCCAATGTGGTTGATTTTAATCCCGGGCCACCAAAATATAACTTAACTGTGGCAGGTGGTGTAGATATTTTTATATTAAAACTAGATGTAAATGGGAATTTTTCGTGGGCCAAACAAATTAGTGGTGCCTCCACAGAAGTGAGCAACAGTATTACCTTAGACAAAAAAGGATACCTATATAGTACAGGTTATTTTGACAGCACGGTTGACTTTAACCCGGAAACATCGGTATATAATCTAACCGCTGTAAAATCATTGGATGTATTTATATATAAATTGGACACCTCAGGTGGATTTGTTTGGGCAAAAAAATTAGGAGGCAAGCTCAATGAATTTGGACAGGCTGTTGTAACAGATAGTTATGGCGATGTTTACACAGCGGGTTATTTCGAGGATACTGTAAATTTTGCAATTGATACTACGCAAACCATTAACCTTGCAGCCAAAGGTGATAATGATATATTTATTCATAAAATAAAACAATGTGCCAATACTACTGCAGCCATTGGCATTAAATCGTGCAGCAAAATTCAATTTAACAAAAAATATTATTCTGTTAGTGGCATGTATAATGATACTTTGATAAATACAAGAGGTTGTGACAGTTTAGTTACCCTCAATATAAATATAGTTGCGATAGATACAGCCGTAATTCAAAATGCAAGCATACTCACAGCAAAAGCAAACGGAGCAACCTATCAATGGATTGATTGCAAAAAGAACTATGCCCCTATTGTGGGCGAAACAAAGCAAAGTTATACACCCACTGTAAATGGCGACTATGCAGTGATCATCACATCCGACAGTTGCACCTATACTACTCGATGTCATAAAATAATCAATGCGGGTATTGGTGAAGAAATTATCAGTCAATTGGTGATATTCCCCAATCCTACACAAGGAAAATTTACTATAACATTTGGGAAAACAATACAAAACGCCAACCTTAAAATATATAATATAACGGGGCAAATTATTTTGCAAAAAAGCAATATTTCCGGTGATAGTTTTACGTATGATATTGGTGAATATGGGGATGGGATTTATTTGGTGGAGTTGGTGGAGAATGGGACTAGGATTTTGGGGAGGGTTGTGGTTGGGGAGTGAGGAAATAAAATACTAATCAAAACGAAATAAACAAACATGAAACTATTAAAACCAAACAATATATCAGGAGAAATTATGACACTCTTAGATGAAGCTGATGAAAAAGTTGTTATAGTATCTCCTTATTGTAAAATAGATAAGTGGTTCAAGTTATTAAAGAAAATTAAGTCACTTCAAGATAGAAATATTCATATTGAATTTTATGTACGAGATGGCGTACAAGAAACTATTGAACAGGTTTTAAATATCGGAATAGAACCAATTCTTATTCCCAATCTCCATGCTAAAATTTACATGAATGAGAAAACAGCAATTGTCACCTCAATGAACCTCCTTCTATACTCAGACATAAACTCATTAGATATTGGATACAAAACAGATACAATTGAAGAATATAATGAATTAGTTGAATTTTACAATAGGAATATAAAACTTAATTCATACCAAATGAATGATCCTGAATTATTTGATTGGAGAAATCATATTTATGAAACATTAAATAAAGGATGTGGTAAAACTAGAATTTATGAAGAAAATGGTGGAATCAAAATTTATAGTGGAGGCAATCAATACAACTCTTTTATATGGAATGATAGAAAAAATAATTTTTTAAGAATCTCTGGTATTTTATCAGGAGCAGAATTTGATTTTATAGAATCGAACTTGGATGACATTCAAAAAAATTCTAACATTGCTTTTGAACTTCAAAAAGGTATTGGTAATTATTACAGCCAAATCTTTGGCACGCTGAGTCCATCAATAGATAGTTCTGTAATTAATAATATCAGGCAGAAAGAAGAAACTATAATTGCAAATTCAATTATAGAATTTATTCTTGTCATTAATAAAATTAAAGAAGATACTTATACAAAAACTAAAAATATTTAACACCCCACTAAAGAATACATACTCATCATACGAAATCCCAGCGGATAAAGGAAGGAGACCTAATAAAACGTGTACATTAGGGATACATTGGACCTCTTTCATAATTCACGTCGTCATTGGTAGGAACGAAGCATTGATTGTGCATATGGGTGACGAAGCAATCTGGTAGGGATCACGTTTCTCCTGAGATTGCTTCGTCGGCGGCCTCCTCGCAATGACGGTGTGATATGTTCCGTCATTGCGAGAAACGAAGCGTTGGTTTGTGTGTATGGGTGACGAAGCAATCTCAGGGGGAGTAGTATTCCAGAGGAGATTGCTTCGTGGCCTACACCAATGGCTTGCACACTGCTCCTACCAATGACGTATTTTGTCTAACTATTTACATGTTTAGTTATGATTTATGAAATATCATACAACAAAAAAGCCAGACAATAATTGCCTGGCTTTTCCTCAATATTATAATAGAACTACTCTTTTTGTAAGAATATCTTCTGCGTTAAATTAGCATTCGCAGTCCTTACTTGTAAAATATATAACCCAGTGGGGTAGCTTGTTAAATCAAGTGTTTGTGTACCATTGCTTAGGTTGCCATTAAACAAACTTTGTCCGGCAATATTATATATCACATACGAACTGTTGCCTAGGTTCCAATCCAGTTTTACAATGCCTTGAGTAGGGTTGGGATAAAGTTTTATTCCCTCATTTAAGTCTATATTGTTTATACTATTATTACAGTTAACCGTTATAGAACTACAAATGGTTGTATCGCAGTTATTACAGGTATCGGTCACCTTCACACATACTTTGTAAGTACCGTTTTGGGTAATGGCATATTTTGTATAATACAAGTTGCCGGCATTGCTTCCATTCACCGTCCATTGATACTTGAAGCAGCCATTCACTTTAAATGAAATGTATGCATTAACCGAGGGTATGCCAGTCTTGCAACTGTCCCATACAAATATTTTAGGCGATTTGCTGGCCCAATTGCAAGCACTTAAGCAATTAATTACACGGGTGCTACAGAAAGTAGTATCGCAATTGTTGCAGGTATCCGTCACCTTCACACAAATATTATAAGTTCCGTTATACTTTACTGTGAAACTGAAATAATTCAAATGCAAACCATAGTCAGTGCCATCCACTGACCACTGGTATTTGAAACAGTTTTTGCTGCTATTGAATGAAATATAACCATTGAGGGTAGCCGAGGTGCTTTTGCAAGTATCCTTAAAAATGGCAGTTGGGTAACGATTGGCCCAATTACATGTGCTGCTTCCTATGCATTTGACAATACGTGAGCTACATATAGTAGTATCACAATTATTGCAGGTATCGGTTACTTTAACACATAGATTATAAGTACCATTTTGGGTTACAGTATAATTTATATAATATGAATTGGTACCAACATTATTACCGTTCACCGTCCATTGATATTTGAAACAGCTTTTGTTGGTAATTGAACTAAATGAAATATATGCAGCAAGCGAGGCTGATTTGCTATTGCAGCTATCCTTATAATTACCTTTCGCACTGCGGTTGGCCCAGTTACAGGTAGAGCTACTGCCAAAACAGCTAATGGTGCGTTTGCTGCAAAAAGTGGTATCACAATTATTGCAAGTATCCGATACCTTTACACATAAATCGTAGGTGCCATTTTGCGTAATTTGATATTTTATGTAATAGGGGTAATTGGTGCCACTTGAAACCTTGCTTCCA
>JAYVCI010000098.1:0-10325 GCA_043750035.1 Chitinophagaceae bacterium | reverse complement strand
GCAGCTATTGGTAGGGCTTACATTGAATGCTGCAATGGGTCTGCTGGGTAAAACTATTGGTCGTGATACGGAATCAAAACATCCAAAATTAGACTTGGCAATTTGCCGTACTATATAGTTTTTATAAAATCCAGTTTTATTATCGGGCAAATTAATGGTGGTGGAAACCGATGCGGTATCATTAGCAATCACTACACTGGTATCAGATACTGTTATCCATTTATATGATTGAATAGGAGGCGTAAGCGAAGAAGAATTAGTGACCGTAAACGCAAAAGGCCAACATACAGTATCTGTTGAAATATTAAATGCGGGATTGGGCAAAGGTTTTACTGTAACAGTTTTGCTAATACTATCTTTACAACCTGAGCCTGCCGAAGCCACCAGCTTTATAGTATATACTGAATCAACAATCCCTGTATTGTTATATATAATATTTGTTGGATTTTGAACGGACGAAGTTTGGCCATTACCCAGTGTCCACGAGTATGCCAAGCCAGAAGTTGGTGTGGATGCATCAGATAAATTAATCACAAATTGATGGCATCCCACAGTATCGCTTCTCACAAAATTTGGTGTGGGATTGGCAATGGTTCTGAACCATATTTTCATCGTGTCGTTTCTACATCCATTTTTACTTATTGCTACCAAACTTATCAATACGGAATCATTGGCGTTGGTAATACTTGTTCCAGGGAATGATAATGTTGCACCTGTTTGTGTGGCACCCAATTGTGTGGCATTTGCAAACCATTTATATTGACTATTGGCATTGCCATAATGTGTAGCAGAAATTTTGGAAGTAGGAATACTATAGGGAGCACAACTCACGCTGTCAGTAGCGGTATAGAAAGCCTTGGCATCGGGTCTTATTTTTAAATAGGTAGATTGTGTATCCACACAATTATATATATTGGTAGTAGTAAGTAATAGTTTATATATACTATCATTTACTGTGTTATTATAATATATTAAATTCGTATCTCTGTTAGTGGCAGATGTTCCGTTTCCATAATCCCAATTATAATTTAAACTATCATAGGGCGAAGAATTATTGGTAATATATATTCTAACAGGACCACACGTATCTGTTCGCGACAAAGCAAATGCAGCAGCAGGTGTGGGGTATAGCTGATAGGTGTGTATAGCAGTATCTTTACATCCGCCTGCCGTGGTCGCTATATTTTTTAAACTATATGTTTTGATAACACTGTCAATATATATATTAAAAGTGAAAGTAGGATTTGTGGCAGTTGTACTACTTATAGAAACACCCGTAGCGGGAGCAATGCTCCAATTATAACTACTTGCAAATTGGCTACTGTTACTTACTGTAAAAGTATCTGGTCCGCAGGATGCGGTGTCATTGCTGAAAGCTGCTATGGGACGGGTTTTAACAGTGAGACTTGAAATAGTAGAATCTATACAACCTTTGTTAGTGGTTGCAATTAATCTTATATTGAAATTACTATCACTGCCCGTTTGGTTATCGCCAAATGCAAAAGAAGGATTTTTTATCGCACTACTTTTCACCACAGTTCCTGAATATATAATATTCCAATTCCATACAGAAATTGTAGGCGTGGCCGATGTTGTATTACTTGGATTTAAAGAAAGCGGGGCACAAATACTATTGGAATAAGTAAACGCAGGTGTAGGTTTTGGATGTATAACAACAGGTTTCGACAAAGTATCTACACATCCAAAAGAAGAGGTGATAGTAAGCTTGTTCATATAAGTTCCACCACTGGGATATATATGTGTTGGGTTTACGGCTGATGAACTATCCCCATCACCAAATTTCCAACTATAAATATTTCCTGTTGCGGATGAGAAGGTAGAAGAATCTGTAAAAGTAGTCGTCAAGCGTTGGCATACTGTATCGGTACTGTATTTTGCTTTTGGCCTACTATGTATAGTAAATGTTTTTTGTACAGAATCGGTACAACCAGAACCGGTGGTTGAAAATAACCATATATTAAAACTACTATCAATTCCCGATTGATTATCAGTAAAAGAAAAGGAAGGATTTTGGGCTGTAGAATTTGTATATAAACCCGAGCCGTAATTCACATTCCATTTCCAACTTGAAACAGTAGGCGATGCGGCAGTTGTATTACTTGGACTAATGGTAGCAGGCACACAGAAATCGCTGCCAACCGTAAATGTAGGAGTGGATGATGGATGAACGATGATATTTTTTGTTATTGAATCTTTACAACCAGCACCTGCAAAAGCTATCAATTTTACTTTCCATGTGGTATCAGCAGTTCCTGCATTGGTAAAAGTATAATATATAGAATCGGTTGCGGTACTTGTATTACTTGAATTTCCAAATTGCCATTGGTAAGCAAGTCCCGATGGTGTGGAGGCATTCGTTAATAATACAGTTAATGCATTACAGCCTATGCTATCACTTCTCACAAAATTTGGTTGCGGATTTGTGATAGTTTTAAATAACATTTGCATGCTGTCATTTTTACAACCTTTAAGTGAAGTAACAACTAATTTTATGGTAACAGAATCATTTGAATTGGTTATTGTATAACCTGGGAAAGTGCTTCCTGTTCCAAGAAAACCAGTATCATTTACATACCACTTATAAGTATTATTGGCATTACTAAATGTTTGTGTCGATATTACAGAAGTATGAATTACAAATGGAGCACACCCAGAAGTATTGGTAGCATTAAAAACAGCCTTGGCATCAGGTTTTATGTTTAGGGTACGTATGCTATCATCGCTGCAACCATTGGTATTGGTTGCTATTAATTTAATGGAGTAGGAAGAATCATTCCCTGAATTATTATAATATATAATGTTTGTATCTTTTATAGTAGTGGTAACCCCATTCCCAAAATCCCAATTATAAGTAGTGCCTGCTACGGGGGTAGAAGTATTGGTAAAATATACTCTTAATGGACCGCAACTATCTATACTGCTCATTGAGAATTTTGCCAACGGGTCGGTAAATACTTTTACGGTATCGTTCAGCGAGTCCTTACAACCACCAGCATTTGCAGTAACCAGTTTTATTATATAATTAATATTACTGCCTGTTTGGTTCCGTGCCAAAGTAATAATAGGTTGTGCAATGGTATTATTACTAAAAGAAGTACTTGGGTTACTGCTCCAGGTATAACTACTGGCATTTATACTATTGTTCTGAACAGTAAAAACGATGGGCCCACAACTATCGTTCACCAATGTGTATATAGTTTTCGGACGGCTTTTAATGGTGATGGTAACTGTAGTTGAATCTTTGCAGCCATCTTTGCTCGTAGCTTTTAGTTTTATTATATAATTAGAATCTGTACCACTCTTATTATCTGGGAAAGCGAAAGTAGGTTGATTCGCTGTATCATTTGAAATAGTTACTCCTGTATTGCCCTGTATGCTCCATTTCCAAGCAGTGATGAATGGAGAAGCCGCACTGGTATTACTTACAACTGATGTATAGGGTGCACAAAAACTGGTAGCACCAAAAGTAAAAGTGGGAGCAGGCATGGCATATACATATATACTTTTAGAAAAACTATCAATACATCCTTTGCTATTTGTTATAATTAATTTTACGGTATAGGTTCCGGCAGCAGTATAAGTTTGAGCCGATGGTGTAGCAGAAGTAGAAGTATTTCCATTTCCGAAACTCCAGTTATAATTGGTAATGGTTCCACCATTTGCAGTAGCAGTACTATTATATGAAAAACTATTTCCCGTTAAACATTGATCAGTATCATTAATGGTAAACGAAACAGTAGGGCCATTCAGCACTTTCATAGTTTTTGAGATACTGTCTTTGCAACCGTTGTTACTTATAGCAATTAGTTTTGTTATATAGGTTCCGGTATCTGCATAACTATGCGTAGGGCTTGTAGTAGTTGAGGTAGCAGTATCTCCGAATGTCCATTTGTAAGATGATATACTACCAGAGGTGATTGAAGTTAAATTGGTATATACAAAACTATTTCCACTGGTACATTGTATAGAATCATTCACACTAAATGATACTTGAGGTTTTGGATATACGGTTATATTTTTTGATAAACTATCATTACATCCCAAACTATTTGTGATAACTAATTTCACAGTATAAGTTCCTGCCGATGTATAGGTATGTGTAGGATTTGTGGCTGTTGATGTATTGCCATCCCCAAAATACCATTTGCGTGAACTAATAGTGCCACTGGGCGTTGTAGACGAATCAATAAATTGTATGGCAGAATCTAAACATTTATTTACGGCACTAAACTTTACAACAGGAATATCAAATACACGAACTTTTTTACTTGCGGTATCGGTACATCCATTTGCATCGGTATAAGTATATTTTAAACTAAATAATCCCACACCCGAAGTGCTGGGGCTGAATACACCGCCTGATGTAACTGCTGTTCCGCTCCATGTTCCGCCAGATGGACTATATCCACTGAGTGTAAAATTTCCATTGTTCAAACATATCGTATCTATACTTTTTCCCGCATTCACCGTTGGCGGATTAAATATAGTAAAAGTTCGGGTGGCTGAGTCAGTACCACATTCGTTGGTTGCTTTTGCCACTGCGGTGTAAGTGCCAGCAGTATTATAATTAATTGTATCTGGTTTTTGCGTATTTTTTGTAGCGGGACTACCGCCGGTAAATGACCAATTATATGCAGAAATTGTAGAATAATTACTGGTATATGTTGCCGAAGGAGATATACTATAAGGTTTGCATCCATTGCTAATTGCTGGAAGAGATACAGTAGGTTTTGCTTTCACTTTTACGGTATCTACTACATATACTGTTGTACAAGCATTGGTTACTGCCAATTGTATAATATATAATCCCGCAGCCGTAAATTTATATATTGGATTGGTAGAAGTACTTGATGTTCCTCCTGCAAATGAGTAACCACTTGCAGGTGATAATACTGACCATGAATAGGTAAGACCCACACCTGTACTTTGATTGATCATAGTATCGGTGAGTGTTATACATCCACTGTCGGGCTTGGGGGTGAAGGCTGCTACGGGCAAGTCTACTACCACAACAGTTTTTTCTACAGAATCGTAACCACATTTCAAAAAGGGGAGGGCTACATTCAACTTGATTTTATATGTACCAGTATTAGTAAACTTAATTTTCAGTGGACTTGAACCTTGAGGCCCTGTAAACGGATCATTCCAATTTGTGGGGTCTCCCAAAATAGTTGAGCTTACTGAATCCCAACCCGTACTTGGGCTAATCGACCAGAGTCTGTAATGCGTCGAATCACAGGAACTACCTGAAGAAGGAAGCAATCCTCCCCCTGTTGAATTGTCAGTAAAAGTAACTATTGTATTTTTACAAACCGTGTCTTTGGGCGAAATTGTAAAATCTGCCAATGGGTTTTTATTGAGAGAGATTGGCTCTAAAGTATATGTTTTACTTTTACAAGCGTTTGCTGCAACAATAGATATATAAAATGAGTTTTGATAATTAGCAGTATTATATCCACATGATGACTTATCAAACTTCCATATTACAGAATCAGGTGGAGGGTGGTTATACACTTTTGCTGAGTTTCCATCGTTGCCACTTACTGTATACACAGTACCTGGTGGATTGTTTGAAGTAGATTTAATCAAAAACCATAAACTATCGGGAGCACACAGGTCTGTACTTACAGCACCAATTTGAAAACCACCAATTAAATCAGGGTCTTTCCCGTCAAAAACTGTATACGATTTGGAAAAGGAGCATCCATTTTTGCCAATAGTGGTTACTACCAAAGTAAAATAACCTTTGCTAGAATAATTATGTGTTTTGGGAAACGAGCTTGAAGTTAACGTATCAATAGAACCATCTCCCCACGAAATAATTTTAATCGAGTCTGTGGCAGAAGTAAGAGAAGAATCTCCGATTTTCAAAGAATAATTAGAGTTGCCACAATTTCTATATTGGAGTGGAAAAGAAGCAGTACCAATACATTTAATACTCCCTTCTGGTCTTTCCTTGATTTTGATAGTTTTAGGAGAAGTTGAATCTAAACACCCAAATGAAGTGGCGGAAATTAAATATGAATTGAAAGATGAATAACTGCTCCCAATACTTGAATATGAATGACTTGCATTTGTTGTTATACTGGTACCCCCATCGCCAAATCTCCATAAATAAGTCGATGCACCCGTGCTACTGTTCGTAAAACTAATATTTGTTCCAGAACAAGTACTATCCGGGGTAAAGGAAAATGCAGCGGTTGGCAATGGCATCACAACTAAGTTTTTAGTAAGAGAATCTTTACAACCGCTGCTATTGGTTACAATCAGCTTTACCGTTGTTGTAGTTGGACTAGTTCCCCCATTTGTAAAACTCTGCGTAGCATTCTGCCCAGTGCTGCTACCTCCTGTTCCATATTTCCATGAATAAGAAGGCAGCCCTGTTGCGGTAGCACTGAGGGAGAGTGTTTGCCCACCACAAACACTGTCTTGACTCATGCTGAAAGCGTTGTTAGGCTTGGCAACAATCTGAATGGTATCTAGCAAAGAATCCTTACACGCACCAATAGTACGAACTAACTTCACTGTATAAGTTCCCGATGAACTGTATGTATGGTCAATACTTCCAGCAGTAGAAACAATACTGTCCTTGCTATCCCCAAAAAAAAGCCTGTATGAATTTACTGTGACCGTATCGTTGAACGAAAAAGTTGTCTTACTTCCTACACAGCCAGAAGCTGGCACAGTAAAGGTAGTCGTGCCTCCGCAAGCCCCCATCACCACATTCGATTTGAGGCCCAAAACCACAAATATGGCAAGAATTTGTATTAATCGTTTGATTGACAACAGGTTTAAATAATTTGCAAGCAAAATAAGGTAATAATGCCCAAATAAAAAATACCTTTTTCGTGGTATATTTTTTTAAACTACGCAGCCTTTATTAACAGGTAGGGAAATACCTATTTCTTTGTTGTTTTATGTTTTTCAAAAATGATAGAAACAAATTATTATTAGGTTAATGGATAATAATTATCATGTTTTATTGAATGCGGACAAATATATTTGTAGGGTGAATATAGATATTATAAAATATCGCCACACTAAATTGCTTGTGATTTGGTGTTGTCACCAACCACAAACTCGCTGATCATTTTACCACAGAGGTACACAGAGTTTAAAATTCACAGAGTTACACGGAGTTTTTTTATTGGGAATAATTTAAAACTATTATAATACTTCACCTCTGTGAAACTCTGTGCCGTACTCTGTGTAGCTCTGTGGTTATACCGAAACTGTATCTGTATTAGGCCAATAAATATTTTTTTGCAAGTGGCCTAAACAGCTACTAGGTCGGCATTACATTACTAAAGTTAAAAAATAGTTTTTGGACTATTTTTAACTAAGTAATGGTATTAGATTTGCGATTAATAAATTTGAATATCTATCATATATATGATAGTTCATATATGAAAATGTTTAAACAGAAAATGAAAATATTATATATATATATTACTTCAACCTTTCCTTCAAATCCAACCGATGCTTTCTAGCAGTGTCAATCGCTATATCATATCCTGCATCCGCATGGCGTATCACACCCATTGCGGGGTCATTGTGCAATACACGTTTCAGGCGGGCTTCGGCTTCGGGTGTGCCATCTGCTACTATCACCATACCTGCATGTATGCTATAGCCCATGCCCACACCGCCGCCATGGTGCAAACTTACCCAGCTTGCTCCGCCTGCTGTATTTATTAGCGAATTTAGTACCGGCCAATCGGCCACGGCATCGCTGCCATCAAGCATCGCTTCGGTTTCTCTATTGGGGCTTGCCACACTTCCTGTATCCAAATGATCACGGCCTATTACAATGGGTGCCTTCACTTTTCCGGTGCGAACCAATTCGTTAAATGCCAATCCTGCTTTTTCTCTTTCGCCCTGTCCCAGCCAACATATACGGGCAGGCAATCCCTGAAATGCTATTCGTTCTCTCGCCATTTTCATCCAGCGTTGCAAGCCTTCATTTTCGGGGAACATTTCTATAATAACTTTATCGGTTGTATATATATCTTCGGGGTCGCCACTCAGTGCTACCCAACGGAAAGGACCTTTGCCTTCGCAGAAAAGTGGACGTATATAGGCAGGCACAAATCCTGGGAAATTGAATGCATTTTTTACACCTGCTTCTAAAGCTCTTGCACGTAAATTATTTCCATAATCGAAAGTTACTGCTCCGCGTTTTTGCAATTCCAGCATCAACTCTACATGGTGAGCCATGGTTTTGTATGATAACTTTATATACTCATCGGGATTGGTGCGGCGTAAATTATCTGCAACTTCTTCGGGCAATCCTTGTGGGTAATACCCTACCAATGGGTCGTGGGCACTGGTTTGGTCGGTGAGCAAATCGGGTGTGATATTGCGTTCTATCATACGTTCGAGCAAATCAACCGCATTGCAACATACACCAATGGAAACAGCTTCGCCTATATTTTTATGTCGAACGGCTAGGTCAATTGCTTCGTCAATACTCATACACATCATATCGAGGTAACGTGTTTCCAAACGTTTTTTGATACGCCATAATACCACATCTGCTGCTAGGCAAACACCGCCATTCATAGTTACGGCAAGCGGCTGTGCACCGCCCATACCGCCAAGTCCGGCAGTTACGGTTAGTGTGTTTTTTAAGGTTCCATTAAAATGTTGTCTCGCTGCTTCGCCAAAAGTTTCATAAGTTCCTTGCACAATTCCTTGCGAACCAATATATATCCAACTTCCTGCGGTCATCTGTCCGTACATCATCAAACCCTTTGCTTCCAGTTCACGGAAATGTTCCCAGGTAGCCCATTTGGGAACGAGTTGTGAGTTGCTAATCAATACCCGTGGAGCATCTCTATGTGTCGGTAAAATCCCAACGGGTTTGCCGCTTTGTATCAGCAAAGTTTCATCATCATTCAAATCTTTCAGGGCTTTCACTATCAGGTCGAATGCTTCCCAATTTCTTGCTGCTTTTCCCAATCCACCATATACAATCAAATCCTCGGGACGCTCGGCCACCTCAGGGTCTAGGTTATTGCATAACATGCGAAGTGCGGCTTCTTGTATCCAGCCTTTGCATTGTAGTGTGGTTCCTGTGTTTGCTTTTATTATACGGTATGTGGTGGTCATTATTATATTTTTTTGGTGCAAAAATAACTTTTATTGGTAGATGAAAACGATTATTTTTGCTTAAATTTTATCGCCTTATGAAAAACAGCATTCTAAAAACTATGATACTTTTTTTGTTGACGATTCCTTTTCAAAGCAATGCTCAGAAATACAGGAAGATGTTGGGGGATAGTAGTGTTTGGTTCGAGGTTCATGTTTTTGAGGGAGCTGTTACAACTAAGAATTTAATATATGGGGATTCAATAGTAGGAGGAATTCATTACAAAAAACTCTTTTTCAATGGGGGTTATAATATTTTAGCTTTTGTACGAGAGGATACTTTGACACAAAAGATATACTTAAAAAGGAGTGATAGTTTAAATCTCCTAGAGAAAGTATTATATGACTTTAGCAAAAAAGTTGGAGATTCAATCAATATTGGAGATGTCTATGGAGCTCCCTTAAGGATTGAAGATATGGATACTGGATATATTATTGATTCTATTAAATCGCGTCCTATGCTTTCTGATAGTTTACGATATTTTTATGGGCATAGTTTGGCACATAATAAAAACGTAGTTGAATGGATAGAATGCGTGGGGAATCCATCAGGCCTATTCAAAAGCGTCTATAATTTTGGAATGTGGAATTTCACGAGTTGCAAATTTAGTGACGGTATACATCAATATAAAATACCTAAAGGGATTACATATTATGACCAATTACTTGATACTACATGCTATTTATATATTGATGGCGGCATCAACCAAATCGAAAACAACTATTTCTCCATTTACCCCAACCCCTTCACCAACAAACTTACCCTTGAAGGAAAACCACTCCAAAACTGCAAAGGAGAAGTATATGATATAACAGGAAAACTATTGGAAACTGTTATAATAAACGGAAATGAAATTAATTTCAATAATTATTATAATGGTTTGGTTTTAATTAGGATTTTTGATAAGCAGGGAAATATAGTGGGTATGGTGAAGGGCGTGAAGTTGTAGGAGTGTTATAGTTTATTAGAAGGCTCAATGTTATATCCCTAAAGAGGCTTTGACCATTGTTGTTATTTATTTTTACCAATGTGCAGCCCCGAGAGGACAATGCTGTTACTAACTATTTCATAGCATAGGCGACATTTTTTTCACAAAAAAGGCGGCTACTAAATTTGTATTTTTTTGCAAGTCGGTCATTGTTTGTTTTACAAC
>JAYVCI010000097.1:0-7609 GCA_043750035.1 Chitinophagaceae bacterium | reverse complement strand
TTGCCGAATTTCGCCAAAAAGCATGGGGTATTTTGCTAATTTTCGGGTTGCTTCCCGAGTGCTATTTTCTCGATGTTTCATAACGTTCATTATTCGGTTGTTGAGCTCCTTGCTTTTAGAAACATCATTCACATCATAATCATCAGCCAACCACAAGCACCATTTATTAATGTTGCTTAAATATTCTTTACCACTCAATAAGGGTCTTATGTATTTTTCAATAACTTTATCTTTATTGCAAAGTTCATTTTTTTCATCATCATTTAATAACAAAAATCCACCATCGTTTGGCATACTTCCAAATGAAATTTCTGGAACATTGCAAATAGGTCTTCTTCTTTTTTCAATAAAAATATCTTTTGCATCCACCAAATAAGGATTAATATTTTTTACTTTTAATTCATGCGATTCCCCTTTTATATCTTCGTAGTCAAAAATTATTTTTTCCTTTATATCATAGTTGGCAAAGCCAATTATCACACAGTAAACAGCTGCATTTCCTTTAGCTTCATTACTCCATTTAAAAGTGCGGTGAGCAAAATGAATTTTAATATGGTATTTATGCAACATCTGTCCCCAAAGAATACTTGTTTGTTCGCCCTGAACTATTGAATTTGTGGAAACGAAGGCAACTTTTGTTTTTGTTCCTTGTATATATTTTGCAGCTTTAATATACCAACCTGTAACATAGTCCAGAACGCCACTTCCCTGAATGTTGTCAAACTCTTTCACAATTTCATCCCTTTGATTTTGTGTCATCATTTTTGAGCCAATAAATGGAGGATTACCTAAAATGTAATCGAAAGCTTGAATGTTTGGATTTTGTAATTTTGTATTTACTTTTTCTTTAGTTATTTTTCGAGTTTTTATAGTTAATTTATCATAATGTGTTACAGGTTCTTCAATAGAAACAATTAAATGATTGGCAATAAAGTCATAGTTTTTCTGATTTAGATTCAATAAATTACTCCAATCTATTCTTAAAGCATTTCCTTGAACGATAGTCGGAGATTTTTTTAAGGGCAAGCGGGCAAAGTAATCTCCAAACCTGTTGCCAATTATCATATTCATTTGGTGGTCTATTAAATACATTGCTACTTCGGCAATTCGTGCTGGAAATTCTTCATATTCTATCCCATACATCTGGTCTATATCAATAAGAATTAAATGTCGAATATCAGTTACTTGTTGGCCTTTTTGAATATAATGTAATATCTCAATTTCCAATAAACGCAGCTCTCTATATGTTATTACCAAAAAATTTCCGCAACCACAAGCAGGGTCTAAAAATTTAAGCTTGCTTATTTTTTTGTGAAATTCTGAAAGCTTACTTTTATTGTTTTTCACCATTTCAAATTCAACCCAAAGTTCATCCAAAAATAAAGGTTTAATCAGCTTTAATATATTTGTTTCACTGGTATAATGTGCCCCAAGGTTTCTTCTTTCTTTGGGATTCATCACACTCTGAAACATCGAACCAAATATTGCAGGTGAAATTTTGCTCCAATCTATATAACAGCAATCCAATAAAGCCTGTCGCATTTTGCTGTCAAAACTAGCCATTGGCAAAACCTCTTCAAATAGTTTTCCATTTACATACGCAAAGTCGGAAAGTTGTTCGTCAATATTTTTAAAACGATTTTCTTTGGCAGTATTCAACACCTGAAAAAGTTCTTGTAATTTAGCAGCCAGATCACTTCCATCTTCATTTGTGCGTTGCTCTATATAATCTTGAAACTGTTGTTTTTCAAAAATAGTAGTATCCTCAGCAAATAGACAAAATAATATCCTAACAAGATAAACTTCTAATGCATGTCCCTCATAACCTATTTCTTCCAAGCGGCCATGAAACCTCCCCATCAGTTCTGCCGCTTTGATATTTGCAGGGTCTTGTTCTTTATATATCTTTTTTTGATAGCCTAAAATATATCCAAAATGTTGAACATTATTTACAAATTCATTCAGTTTAAACTCAATAATATTTTCTTCTTCCAGATCATATAATCTAAAGTTTTCAAAATCGGAAACTAAAATATATTTGGGAAGCTCATGTTGTTTAAGCCCATGTAAATAATCAGTAGCTTGTATATATGCTTTGTCAAGATTTTTGCCTCGACTCTTCATTTCTATCAATATTGTTCCTTTCCAAAGCAAATCAATATAACCGTCTTTGTCATCAAGCTTTTTTATCCTGTGCTCAAAAGTTGAAACCTTTCTACTACTAATTCCAAAAACGTTAAAGAACTCTACTAAGAATGGTTTTGCATCCGCATCTTCATTATAGGTACCTGCCCACTCTTTTGAAAAGTGAACTGCCCGTTCTTTTATTTCGTTCCAGTTTAATGCCATGTTATTTTGGCCACAAACTTACCATTATATTTCATTACTAATAAACTTAAAAACCACAAACAATCCCAAAACTATTAACATTTTAATACACAAAACCCTTAAATTCAATTATTCAAGCAGAAAAATGAAGGAAGCACAAAAACAAAAAGAACAAAAATAAAAAGGCTATATTCAATTAACTTTGCACACTCAAATAACCAAAAACATGAGCAACGAACCACACAAAATTATATTCTCGATGGCGAAGGTAAGCAAGACTTACCCGCCTAATAAACAAGTTCTTAAAGACATATATCTCTCCTTTTTCTATGGAGCCAAAATCGGTGTATTGGGGCTGAATGGTTCGGGCAAATCGAGTTTGCTCAAGATTATTGCAGGCATTGATAAGAGCTATAATGGGGAAGTGGTATTCAATCAAGATTTTAAGATTGGATACTTGGCACAGGAACCGGAATTGGATCCAACTAAAACAGTGAAAGAAGTAGTGAGCGAAGGGGTGAAACATATCACTGATGTGCTGGATGAATATAATGATATCAATGAAAAACTGGGCACACCCGAAGTATATGAAAATGCGGATGTGATGGAGAAATACCTGAACCGCCAAGGGGAATTGCAAGATAAAATTGATGCTTATGATGCTTGGGAATTAGATACCAAACTTGATAAAGCTATGGATGCTTTGCGTTGCCCCGATGCCGATCAACTGGTGAGTGTATTGTCAGGCGGAGAACGCCGTAGGGTGGCTCTTTGCCGTTTGTTGCTAAGTCAGCCCGATATATTGTTATTGGACGAGCCTACCAACCATTTGGATGCAGAAAGTGTGGAATGGCTGGAGACATTTTTGAAAACATATAAAGGTACTGTTATAGCCGTAACGCATGATAGATATTTCTTGGATAATGTAGCTGGTTGGATTTTGGAATTGGATAGGGGAGAAGGCATTCCATGGCAAGGAAACTATAGCAGTTGGCTTGAGCAAAAAACCAAACGCATGGCTCAGGAAGACAAGACAGAAAGCAAACGCCAAAAAACTTTGGAGCGTGAACTTGAATGGACCCGTATGGCACCGAAAGCCCGTCACGCCAAGAGCAAAGCCCGTCTTGGAGCTTATGATAGAATGATGAGCGAGGATTCGAAAGATAAAGAACAAAAATTGGAATTATTTATTCCTCCTGGTCCGCGATTGGGCGATGTGGTTATTGAAGCACACGATGTGAGCAAAGCTTACGGCAATAAACTATTATATGAAAACTTAAATCTGAGTTTGCCCAAAGGCGGTATTGTGGGTATTATTGGACCGAATGGTGTGGGAAAAACTACATTGTTCAGGATGATTATGGGACTTGAGCAACCTGATAGCGGAACTTTTAAAGTGGGAGAAACTGTTAAGATTTCTTATGTAGATCAAAGTCACGAAGCATTGTTGGCAGACAAAAGTGTATATGAAGTGGTGAGCGGTGGATTGGATAATTTGGTAGTAGGAAATACTACAATGAATTCGAGAGCATACCTTTCTAAATTTAATTTTAATGGAAATGATCAAAGTAAATTGGTAGGTGTATTATCAGGTGGTGAGCGTAACCGTTTGCATCTTGCTATGACACTAAAAGATGGCGGTAATGTATTATTATTGGATGAGCCCACAAATGATATAGATATTAATACACTTCGTTCACTAGAAGAAGCGATAGAAAACTTTGCAGGATGCGTTGTTATCATAAGTCACGACAGGTGGTTTATTGACCGAGTTGCAACACATATATTAGCATTCGAAGGCAACTCACAAGTATTCTATTTCGAAGGTAATTATTCTGACTACGAAGAAAACAAAAAAGCAAGACTGGGCGATGTAGCACCGAAGAGAACGAGGTTTAAAGCAGTTGTTTAATGTACGATATACGATGTACGTCCCGATAGCTATCGGGATACGATGTGCGTTTAACGCTGATTTCGTCACCTCAAAGAATATTACTAAAAACATTATAATATATATTGCCAATAAAAGAGATTGAACAATGATTTACAAATTACGTATTATTATTGAGTCGTAAAATGAGAAAACTTTTTGCCATCCCTATTACTTTAGTTATGCTCTTAGTTGGGTGTGACGAGTCTGCTATGAAAAAAACATTAATTCGTCCTTGGGTCATAAATAGTTTTGTTGCAAATGGCAGAGATTCTGTATATTTTCTGGAACGAAATTTAATAAAATTTGGCAAACAAGATTCTTGTACATTGCCTATCAGAGGAAATATAAAAAAATCGCCAGGCTCATGGGGCAATCGAGCGACATGGGGTGTCTATAGAATTAAGAGCAAGGATGTATTAATAATTAAAAACGCAGCAGACCCAATTTTTAACGATACATTCTCAATTACTATTATTCAAAGAGTCTTGCCTGAAATAATTTTAAAATCGAAAAAACTTAAAATGGTTTTGGATTAAGAATAATTCGTAAAACGTAAATAAAAATGAATCAATACGAAACACTACTAAAACATGTATATGATAACGGCACTTTAAAAAGTGATCGTACAGGCACGGGAACAAAATCAGTTTTTGGGTATCAGATGCGGTTTGATTTGAGTGAAGGTTTCCCAATGGTGACCACTAAAAAAGTACATTTAAAATCTATTATACATGAATTGTTATGGTTTTTAAAAGGTGAAACCAATACACAATATTTAAAAGAAAACGGCGTAACTATATGGGACGAATGGGCCGATGAAAAAGGAGAGCTAGGCCCTGTGTATGGCTACCAGTGGCGTAATTGGCCAGCCCCCGATGGAAAACATATAGACCAAGTGAGCGAAGTATTACAACAATTAAAAACCAATCCCGATAGCCGACGTATGATAGTAAGTGCATGGAACGTGGCCGATTTGCCACGCATGGCTTTGATGCCCTGCCATGCATTTTTCCAGTTCTATGTAGCCGATGGAAAACTAAGCTGCCAACTCTACCAACGCAGTGCCGATTTGTTTTTAGGCGTTCCGTTTAATATAGCTTCTTATGCCTTATTAACTTTAATGGTGGCACAAGAATGCAATTTAAAACCCGGTGATTTTATACATACCCTAGGCGATGCACATATATATACAAACCATTTCGAACAAGTGGAACTGCAACTGAGCCGTGAGCCCCGCCCATATCCAACCATGAAAATAAACCCCAACGTAAAATCCGTTTTCGATTTTGTATATGATGATTTTACTTTGGAAAATTATGACCCGTGGCCAGCGATTAAGGGGAAAGTAGCTGTTTGATAATGATTAATTATAAGTGATGAATGGTAAATGTTCAGCAGGTGTTGCCAGGATGAATATATTATAGACTTCATGTTGCGTCCTTACGGGCAATGCTGTTAAGTTGTGCTTTCTTGTTATAATTTTGAGTGTGAATTATGTGGCTAAAGCCAAGTCGTCCGTCGTTTCTATCCCCGCCCTGAAGGGCAGGGTAATAGATAATCCTTAACTTAACAGCATTGCCCTATGGGACTTTCGCCGCGACTTGTTCATTTTTTTATCAATGTTATGCCTCTAAAGAGGCTGAATTTAAAGTCGCATCGGGACGCAATATTGGTAAAAAAAATATGCCTTGTCCTGTCCCAAAGTCCCGTATGGACTTAATATTGGTAAAAAGTATTCCCACTCCCAAAGTCCTGTAGGGACGCAATATTGTACGCATATATAATCTTGCAAACGGTTTTGGTATTTCTCCTCTCACTAAATGAACTCGTGTTAATGCTTTGGGATTTGTAAAGCATTTTCTGTTATATTTGCCCTACATAAATTGTTTATCAATGAAACAAATCATTATCACACTACTTTTATTTGTTTGCATGCAGGTTTCTGCCCAAACACCTCGACATATACCCTATAGAAAAGGAAATTTATGGGGCTATTCAAATGTTGAGGGGAAGATAGTGATTCCTTGTAAGTATTACAGTGCAGGTTTTTTTAGGTATAAAGATGTATATTTTACCAACTCAAAGACAGGTAAAGAAGAAAATAGATTTTTATATTTAGCAAGAGTTTATACCAATAAAACAAATAGTGTTTTAATAGATACTTTAAATCAAACATACAATGGTAATAGAGAAGAATTTGATGGAATACAAGAGGGAGCTAATGAAGATGAACAATATATATACATTGACAAGAATAGAAAAGGAATTAAAGAGAGGTATGGTAATAAAGTACTTGTAAAACCTGATTATGAAGATATACTAAAATATATGCCTTCATTTGGTGTTTTGATTGCTCGAAAATCAGGGGCAATAGGTGTTGCAGATACAGCCGGAAATATTTTGGTTCCATTTTTTTATGATGAAATTCAACCTGTAGGCTTTGAATACCTGTTGTTTTTTGTTAAGAAAAATGAAATGTTTGGTATATATGATATTAAAAAAGGAGTGGTATTGCCTTGTAAATATGTGTTTACAGATTATATGCAAAATAGTTTGATATTCACTGGTCATAATAGGTATTCCGTCGAATATCCTAAGCAAATGAAAGACACTAATAACTTTTGGTATTTAACTAAAATATATAAATCTCAAAAGGGAGTGGTTACAAAAGAATATGTTAGCTTTAAAGGATTTGAAATTATAGCGAAACTTATAGATAGCTCTAATTTGTATGGAGTGTTGAATAATAAAAATGAATGGATTGTTTCACCTAAGTATAAAGAAATTAATATTGAATATGGTGAAGATGGGAATCACTTATTTCGCGTAACACTAATGAATGCCAAAGAAGGCTACGTGAGCAATACAGGCAAAGAATATTTTGAAGAATAAGGTTTTATTAGCATTCAAAACTACCTACTATCATACTGCCTCGGCTTAACAGTTATCCCATATTTTTTACGAACAGCAGCCAAGCGTTTGCTTCTTAACTTTGGGTCTTTCTCATATTCTTTGCCCAGTTTTTTTCTGATGGTTCGCTGTAATTCAACAGCATCAAATTCTTTTTTGCTCAACACAATAATTTATTTCGTCAAAGATAGTAGGCTTCTTTCATAATTCAAAAAAACTCTTGCCGTCATTGCGAGAAGCGGCGGGCATGCCTGTGCAGGGGGCGACGAAGCAATCTCCACCCTAGGATTATACTCCAATGGAGATTGCTTCGTCGGAAGCCTCCTCGCAATGACGGCGGAATTATGAAAGATTCTGTGTTAATCTCCAAATATTTTTCATTATTTTTGCAGCTTAGGCGACTCATGTCAGCCAGTTTAGGGAGTAGTCGTTTTTATG
>JAYVCI010000096.1:0-4257 GCA_043750035.1 Chitinophagaceae bacterium | reverse complement strand
GATCCCTGCAGGTATATACAACATCCTTTTCGCTGCACCCGGCTACAGCTCCGTCAACTTCCCCAACTACCTAGTCGACAGCGGCATCACCCACAACCTAAGCGTTACCCTCACACCCCTCCCCGCACCCGTAGACCCCTCCTAAGCTCTCTGCCATCAGCTCACCTCAGCACACACACATAAATTTGCGTGTGTGTGCTATTAATACAAAACAGTCATTCCAATTTTTTTTGGCGGTTTATCGGGCTTAACTTTGCCGCCCGAACCATATATTTCAATTCGGTTTATTTCTTTCCCAAAAAATGAAAATACTAGTCTGTATAAGCAATGTACCCGATACCACTACCAAGGTAACCTTTACCGAAGGAAACACAAAGTTTAACAATACCGGGGTACAATATATAATAAATCCTTACGATGAATTGTCGTTGACCAAGGCTTTAGAACTTACAGAAGCACAGGGCGGAACAGTTACCGTAATTAATGTGGGCTTGGTAGATACCGAAGCGAATATTCGCAAAGCACTGGCCATTGGTGCTACCGATGCCATTCGCATAAACGCAGTTCCTGTCGATGCTTATTATGTGGCCGAACAGATTGCCGATGTTGCCCAAAAAGGAGGATATGATTTGGTGATGACAGGCCGCGAATCCATTGATTACAATGGCGGTCAGATGTGCGGTTTGCTTGCCGAGATGTTGGGATGGCCGGGTATTAATGTTATTACAAAAATAGACATAGAGGCAGGCAAGGCTATTTGCGAAAGAGATATAGATGGTGGCAAAGAAAAAGTAAGTTGTACACTGCCCTGTGTGGTTTCAGCACAAAAAGAACTTACAGAGCCACGTATTCCCAATATGCGTGGTATTATGGCTGCTCGCACAAAACCTTTACAGGTGTTAGAACCAACATTAAACCAGGCACACACCAAAGTTTTTGTATATGAAATGCCTCCGGCAAAGAGCAGTTGTAAAATGATAGACGCAGCACAGTTGATAGACTTATTGCATAACGAAGCCAAAGTAATTTAAATTAGTATTATATATATTATAAATATGAATGTATTAGTATTTGCCGAACATATAGATGGGTGTTTTAAAAAATCGACTTTTGAAGCTATCTCCTATGCCAAGGCCATAGTAGGAACAACTTCTGTAACCGCAGTTGCAATAGGAGAGTTAGATTCTTCAAAACTATCAGAGCTTGGAAAATATGGGGCCAATAAAGTGTTGCACGATTCGCAAGCACTATATAATACTTTTGATGGAGCAGCTTACGCTACTATTATAGCCAATGCAGCACAACAAGAGCAAGCTAAAGTATTGGTAATATCGAACAGTTATTGCGGAAAGAATATAGCCCCTCGCGTTGCTGTTAAACTAAAAGCAGGTATTGTATCGGGTGTGGTTAGTTTGCCAAAGACGGATGGAGCAAGTTTTATAGTTCGCAAGCCTGTATTTAGCGGCAAAGGGTTGGCGGATGTGGCGATTGAAACCGATATTAAAGTTTTGGCAATTACACCAAACTCGTATCAGTTGAACGAAAACCCAACAGAAGCGGCTATACAAAATATACAAAGCGATGCACAGCCAGCTTGCCAAAGTTTGGAGATAAAACGAGTAACAGGTAAAGTACCTTTAACAGAAGCAGAGATAGTAGTGAGCGGTGGCCGGGGATGGAAAGGACCAGAGAATTGGGGTATGATAGAAGAGCTTGCACAAATATTGGGCGGAGCAACCGCGTGCAGTAAGCCTGTAAGCGATATGCACTGGAGGTCGCACGAAGAGCATGTGGGCCAAACAGGAATTACCATTAAGCCAAATTTGTATATAGCGACAGGTATAAGCGGGGCAATACAACACTTAGCCGGAGTAAGTTCGTCAAAAGTAATCGTTGTAATAAATAAAGACCCCGAAGCTCCTTTTTTTAAGGCGGCTGACTATGGAATAGTGGGCGATGTGTTTGAGGTGATGCCCCAAATAATTGAAGCTGCAAAAAAATTCAAATCATCCTCTAATTGATATTATAAATAACAGTACATTTGTATATATAATAGGTACTATAAAATAATTTTAAATTGAACAAAGTACAACTGAGCGTAATCGGCCTCACATCGGGGCAAACACAAGGTTCTTACACCCTCATATTGGGCGAAAAGAATGGAAGGCGAAAACTAGCAATTATTATTGGTAGCTTTGAGGCACAAAGCATAGCCATCGAAATAGAAAAAATAGTACCCTTTAGGCCAATGACCCACGATTTATTTGTGAGCCTGTCGCATTTGTTTGATATAGAATTGCAAGAAGTGATGATACACAAATTGCAAGAAGGTGTTTTTTATGCCAAGCTCGTATGCGTAAAAAATGGAGAAACACATGATATTGACGCACGCACAAGCGATGCGATAGCACTAGCTGTTAGATTTAAATGCCCTGTTTATACCACCGATGAAATTATGCTTGCGGCAGGACATGAAATAAATATTGAAGAGAAAATAGAGGAAGAAAGCGAAGATATGCCAGACGAAGATATTGAACCCGAAAAAATCCATATTCCGGGATTTGAATTAGATGAATTTTCTAGCTTAAGCCACGAGGAACTTAATATATTGCTTGATGAAGCTATTAAAATAGAGGACTACCAAAGAGCAGCCCTCATAAGAGACGAGATGAACAAGAGAGGGTAGTTATAATACCCTCTTTCTAATTATTTTTTTGCTTCTAATTATTTTGATTTGAATCCAATTGTGAAACCACAAGTAAAATCAAGAAAAGCAGCACCCATAAGTTTTCCTTTTATACCAGGGCGAGAACCAAATTCTGTTTTAAAACTAACTTTTTTAAAGTTGTGCTGCAAAGGAACCTCAAAAGAAATACATATTAAATACCAATTGAAGGGTATATTTTTGCCGAAAATTAACACAAACACAATTTGAGCCGCAATAAAAAACTAGCCCGCTTTGCCGAATTTTCTACTTTTTCCAACACCTTTGAAAGTAGCGTTGGGTTAAAGAATAACTGGAAAACAAAAGTATTTAATAACAACAACCCGATAGTGCTGGAACTTGCTGCCGGCAAGGCAGAATACACAGTAGGAATGTCTCGTTTGTTCCCAAACATAAACTTTATAGCAATAGACAAAAAGGGAAATCGATTGTGGGTAGGAGCTAAAAAAACCCAAGAAGAGAATCTAAAAAACACAGCATTTGCAAGAACTCAAATTGATTTTCTTACAGATTGGTTTGGGTCAGGCGAGATAGATGAAATTTGGATTATTCACCCTGACCCGCAAATAGATAAGGCTCGTAAACGGTTAACCGGCCCCATGTTTATTGCACGCTACAAAGAAATATTAAAACCAGGAGGTATCATACATTTAAAAACAGACAGCACGTTATTATATGAATATACTTTAGAGATTATTGAACAACAAAAACTAAAGTTGATAAACCATCATATAGACATATACAACTCGCAACTATATAATGATGTGTTGGCTATTAAAACGTATTATGAGCAAATTTTTACAGCCAAAGGGGAGACAATAAAGTATATCTCATTTACCCTAGATTAATAACACTATAATTTTTTGTGCGTTACTCTTAAACCAATTCCTTTTACACCATTTAAGGTTTCAGTACGCATCATTTGGCGGAACTCAAAACGATATTTACCTGCTTTTTTCAGCTCTACTTCTTTAAACTTGTCGTCGATCATTCGGTAATCGTAAATATCGCCCAAGCCGTGGCCAAGCCATTTGCCATTGTCTTCAGCCAACTTAAATTCAACCAGTTCTTTAGTTAGTCTTCCATCGGGGTTATATGCATACACTAAAAGAAAAATATTGCTGTATGGATAAGTGGCTCCAATTCTCAAATTGGTATGAAAATCATAAACACCAGTAGTGTCTGTTACGTCAAATTCAAAGGGGATTTTAAGCATTTTGGCCCAGGAGCCATCTTCAATATATACATTTTTCTCAAACACCCGGTCGTTCTCGAAAGCTGAGGCAATGAACAACACCGTGCCAACAGCGGTGAACAATATAAAGGAGATATAGTTTTTCAGGGATTTCAATCGTTTGCAAAAGTACTAAGCAAAGCGGCATTTTTTTGATTCCGTGTTTTTAATACGGATATTTTATATTTGTGATGCAACAGTAAGTATTTGTAAAGAAATAAACCGTACATTTGCATTTAAAAAAGCAAATGAAGAAACATGATTTACTAAAAGAGAAATACGAAAGAATTAAAATGAT
>JAYVCI010000095.1:0-8657 GCA_043750035.1 Chitinophagaceae bacterium | reverse complement strand
CTGTAAAAGATGGCGACCATTGGGTGATTAATGGTGCCAAAAATTGGATTACCCATGGCAAAAGTGGAAATGTAGCGGTAGTAATGGTGCGTACCGGTGAGTTATTAGACTCACATGGTATGTCGGCATTTATTATAGAAAAAGGAACACCCGGTTTTTCATCGGGTCGTAAAGAAAACAAACTGGGCATGCGTGCCAGCGAAACTACTGAACTTATTTTTGAAAACTGTCGTGTGCATGACAGTCAATTGCTTGGCAAAGCAGGCGAAGGTTTTATACAAGCCATGAAAGTGCTTGATGGTGGCCGAATTTCAATCGCATCATTGGGATTGGGAATTGCCAAAGGTGCTTTTGAAGCATCGGTAAAATATGCCAAAGAACGCCAGCAGTTTGGCAAACCTATCGGAGAATTTCAAGGTATTGCTTTCAAACTTGCCGACATGGCCACCCAAATAGAAGCCGCAGAATTGCTAACCATGCAAGCTGCCTATATGAAAAACGAAGGACATAACGTAAACAAACAATCGGCCTTTGCTAAATATTATGCCAGTGAAGTAGCGGTACGTTGCAGTACAGAAGCTATCCAAATTTTTGGAGGCTATGGCTACACCAAAGACTACCCCGTTGAAAAATTCTACCGTGATTCAAAACTTTGCACTATCGGCGAAGGAACTTCTGAGATACAGAAATTGGTTATTTCTAGGGCGATTTTGAAAGAGTAGAATACTGTCATACGATAATTTCATCCTGAGTTCATCGAAGGGTGAAGGTTGTGTAGGATTTATATTTTGTTAATTAGATATTCTTGCGTTAGCTGATTTCTGTTCTTTACACTGTGGCACATTGGAACAAACGGATTACTATCCCACGCAAATTTTTATTAACCAACCTTACAGGGATATAGGGTTATAAAAACCATTTCAAAAATGAAATCAATTATTTTCTTATTTTTCTTTTTCATTAGTAGATGTGCTATGTCTATAAATATAGAAAAGTATGTTACTATAAAAACATCAGGCCTAAGTGTTAAAACCTCACAGGCATTCAAAGATAACAAAAAGCTGTTGTGTGATTTGATAGCAGAAAGCTTTGCAGAATCAGACAGTACAATCTTAAAACAAATGGCTCCCTTTGTCGTTGATATTAGTTATTCAGCTAGTACAGGAGGTTGCATTGATTTTAAGTCTTATTATAGTAATCAAAGTATTGTATCAAAATTAGAATCTCAAGAGAATTGTGTGTTCTTAAATTTACCTTCAAGAATCGTCTTGGCTATCCAAGGATATAAGACACGTGTGTATATGGAAACAAATTCTGTTCAAGTACTTAGTTTTATCTCACGTATTATAACAACAAAAATAGGTACTGCAAACTCTGCTTTCTTTTGGGTTAACAAACATGGAATTGTTGAATCCATTTCGATAAGGTATTATAACAAATATTATCAAATGACTGGGATTATCCAAAACAATTGTTTTTGCTCTAACGCCTTAGAAAACGCTAATAAAACAAAGACCTCTAACTATTACTTTTTCAAACTCTTTAACATTACCAAATAGATATATATGAAAAATACAAATTATATTCTTGAACAAATCGAACCTTATCTTGAGAACCTAGAGAAAGACAATCATAGATATATATCTTGGGAACATTGTTATAATACTTTTAACTTAATTGATGATGTAAATACTCTAAGCCTTCAGTTGGCTAACTATTTGGCAAGTTGGGGAATGTATAGAGGCTCAGGTGTGTTATTACAAAAAGACCATACGGTTCATAATGGTATTATTAAATATCTGTTAGATAGTAAATGTAGTTATATGGACTTTGACAATATCATGTCTATACAGAAAGCTCTTCACAAATATTATGAATGTAAAGGTATAAGTCCTACAGATACATTACTTTCAAAAATAATTCTTGGTACATTAGGCATTGTTCCTGCCTTCGATACATACTTCAATAAAGGATACAAGACAAAATACAAAGAAAAGCCTTACTTCAACTTAAATACTATTAACAACTTAAATCATTTTATTAAAAAGTATTTAGATGAGCTAAAAGAATGTCAAATACATATAGCTAAAACAAGAAAAATGGAATACCCGTATATGAAGATAATAGATATGTATTATTTTGAATTAGGGCAATCAAAAAAAGAGTAGCTATTTCTTCGTCTTCCTCCCCTTCTCTCTCTTCTCCACTTCTTCCTGAAACCAACTCATATACCCTTCAATCTGCGATGCCAAGCAATAAGGTAAGTTTAACAAATAGTAATCTTTCCCTTTCATGGTTTTTATTTCTGATATGATAAGCTCACCGGCATAAAAACGGATAGCCATTTTATGGGGTGCTTCATCCATATATAAATGTAACGATTTCAATTTCCCTGCTGCACCAGCTTTAACTTCAATAGGTATCAGGTTTCCTTCAAACTGAACTATATAATCAAGCTCGGCCATGGATGTTTTCTTTTCGCGTACCCAGAAATTCAGATGATGCAGTGCACTAAAATTGGTGGTTAATAATTCTTGCCCAATTAAATGTTCTATCATCGTTCCATTATATACATTATTCAAATCCTTTGTGCCCATAATTTCTTTTTGTATACCTACAAAATAATTTAACATACCTGTATCCAATACTTGCAATCGTGGTGATTTTTTATAATCGGGCATCAGTGGTAATGTTACATTTGTTTGCGGAAATATTAATTGTATAAGCAATGCTTTCTCCAAGGCTCTCAAAGCTTCTCCCATCTCTCTGGAACCATAATTTGATTTGCCAAATCCCTGAAATTTAATCCGCTTGCCTGCCTCAGAATAACTCGCCCTAATTGCTTGCCTGATAGTTTGCAATTGCGTATTATTTACTGCATATTTTTCTACATCATCTATATAGGATACAATGAGCGATTCATATATCTTTCTTAGTGAAGTTAAATCTTTATTTTTTGCATACTGTTCAACTACTTCGGGCATTCCGCCAATTAAACTATAGGTTCTAAATAATTGCAATAGTTTGTCATTGGCAAATGGTGCAAGTGGTATTTTAGTTAATTCATCCAAGGCGGTATTTTCTCCTATAGCATCCAAAAATTCGGGAAAAGAAACTGGACGAACAACCATATAATCAACCCGGCCAACCGGAAAACTGATATTGGTATCGAACAAAGATTCCAACATCGAGCCTGCTGCTATAATATATAGCTCGGGCATTTGCTCATAGAAATATCGCAGTATATTAAGTGCTTCGGGAACTTCCTGTATTTCGTCAATAAAAATGAGTGTCTTCTGTTTGGGTAAAAATTTTTTGCCCTTAGCGAAA
Source organism: Chitinophagaceae bacterium (assembly GCA_043750035.1). Taxonomy (GTDB): domain Bacteria; phylum Bacteroidota; class Bacteroidia; order UKL13-3; family UKL13-3; genus CANJUD01. The sequence goes on along the minus strand of JAYVCI010000095.1, from coordinate 5,327 downwards.
AATAATTCTTGAACCAAAACATCCATCTGAGAAAACTCTATAAATGGTTTGCTTTCTGCGGGTAGTTCTAAATTGAGATAAAGATATTGATCAAACTGCGACCCAAATAAATTTATCAAAGTAGTTTTACCAACTTGTCTGGCACCACGCAATACCAATGGTTTCCGCTTTTTACTGGCGGCCCATTTCTCTAATTCTCTAAATACAATTCGTTTAAACATGTCACAAAGTTAGGGTAATTTTTCCATTTCTTGTCACAAAGTTAGGGTAATTTTTCCATTTCTTGTCACAAAGTTAGGGTAAATTATCCCATTTCTTGTCACAGAGTTAGGGTAAATTATCCCATTTCTTGTCACAGAGTTAGGGTAAATTATCTCATTTCTTGTCACAGAGTTAGGGTAAATTTTCCCATTTCTTGTCACAGAGTTAGGGTAAATTATTCCATTTCTTGTCACAGAGTTAGGGTAAATTATCCCATTTCTTGTCACAGAGTTAGGGTGAATTATTCCATTTCTTGTCACAGAGTTAGGGTAAATTTTCTCATTTCTTGTCACAGAGTTAGGGTAAATTTTCCCATTTCTTGTCACAGAGTTAGGGTAAATTTTCCAATTTCTTGTCACAGAGTTAGGGTAAATTTTTCCATTTCTTGTCACAGAGTTAGGGTAAATTTTTCCATTTCTTGTCACAGAGTTAGGGTAAATTATCCAATTTCTTGTCACAGAGTTAGGGTGAATTATCCCATTTCTTGTCACAGAGTTAGGGTAAATTATCTCATTTCTTGTCACAGAGTTAGGGTAAATTCTTCCATTTCTTGTCACAGAGTTAGGGTAAATTATTCCATTTCTTGTCACAGAGTTAGGGTAAATTTCATAATTAAATGAAATACAAATATTTAACCTCTAAAAAATGGCTAATTTTACCCTAACAATGCTTTCCGATTCACTTTTAGATATTTTAACATATTGCCAATCAACATATTGCACTTAATGCCCATTGCTTACACCATATACTTTATACCATATACTTTATACTATATACTTTTGCCCCTCATGTCAGCATTTAAAAATGAATTATTAATTGCACTTGCTCGAGAACATTCCATCAAAAACACGATGGCAATTGTGGGCTTGATTAATGCAGAACAAAAAAAGTTTGATATATTGATGGATATTTTTTTTAATGGACAATACCGTGATGTGCAAAGAGCATCATGGGTAGTAGGGCATTGCGGAGAAATACATCCGCAACTATTAAAGAAATGGATTAAGCCGATGTTGGAAAACCTGTCGAATGATGTTCACGATGCGGTAAAAAGAAATACCGTTAGGGTTATACAAGATTACCAAATCCCTGAAGAGCTAAGTGGGCTGGCTTATGACCAATGTTTCAAACTATTGCAAAATCCTACCGAAGCAGTTGCCGTAAAAGTATTTGCTATGCAGGTATTGTATAATATAGTAAAAGATATTCCCGAATTGAAAGCTGAACTATCTGAAACTATAGGCAAACAAATGCCCACTGGTTCAGCGGGATTGAAGAACAGGGGTGGGAAGATTTTGAAGAAATTGGGTTACTAATTATATATAATATCCTCCCATCATCAAATCAAACCTCATTCAATCATTAAATGATTATGTCTACTATATAAGAATCCTTGTCCACAATGTGGAAACTTGCTGTTATTATAAGCAAAATGATGTAATATACATTTGCAGCACCATGGATAAAACACTGCAGAACCTAGTTGACAAATTGATATTGGAAGACCATTTCTTCGATGCCAACAACAATATACATAATAAGGCCCATACTTATCGTGTGATGTGTCATATCATAACATTGAGTGAGCGTGTAGGGCAAATACGTGAAGGGTGTTTGGCTATGTGTGCTGCATTTTTGCACGATATGGCCCGTACCGATAGTGGTTTTTGCAAACTACATAACAAGTGGGCAGCCGAAGTGAAATTGCCACAATATGAAGAGTTCTTTTTTGAATGTGGTGTAAGTCGCAAAGACCGTGAGGAAATAAGAGTGGCGATTAATTTCCACAGTATCGAACAAGAACTTGACAGGTTTCATCCGTTTGCAAAAACAACAGCAATATTAAAAGATGCCGATGCACTGGATCGTTTCCGTTATGGAGATGATGATTTTGATGCCAAGTTCTTGCGTTATAAAACTTCTTTACAAATGATAGATTTTGGGAGGCATTTATATCATGAAACAAAAAACAATAAAGACTTAACCTTGGTGGAATGTTTGCGTATTCGTGATGAATTTTTTGCAAACCAAAAAGCTATAGAAGCATTGACAAATCCTGTTGAAGAAGAAGGAATTTTCAGGAGGGTGTTTACAAGAATGTTCGCATAATAGTATAAAGTAGTAAGTATAAGGTATAAAGACTTGCTACCTGCTTTCGCCCAATTACGACGGGTGTTTGTATAAAAATATGTAAGTGACATAATTTAGATTAATTGGATTTTAGATTGGTTGATGGAAACGTCAACCTTTTTTTTTGACAAAAGATTTAAGACGTTGACGTTTTGTTTGTCATGCTGAGTTAATCGAAGCATAGACAAACATCATTCTTCGAACGCCGTCTTCGATAATTCCGATAACTATCGGAACTGACTGACATTTATCTTTTGTCCTTTGTCTTTCGTCTATTCAATATATTTCAAAAATTTTTTACTATATACCTCTCCCCCACTTTCACTTCTTAATATATATAGTCCATTGGGAATTTGAGAAACATCTATTATCGTATTTCCATTCTGTGGAATTATTATATTACTCAATAAAACCTTCCCAGAAAAATCTATCATACTTGCATGAAGTTGTTCTTTGGATTTTGAACTTACTAGTAGCTGTTGGTTATTGATATATAATACTTCAATTGGATTTTCTGTTTTTAGTTTTGATATACTCTCTGGGTAAAAATAGATGGTATTATCATAAGCATTCACAAAGCTACAAGCTTTAGATACTATTTCTGAACGTATAAATGGCACCGTCCATTGGCATACAACATCTGAATCCCTTATTCCTCGTGTTTCTACCATTGATAATTCAAAACTATCATTTCCCAAATAGGTAAAAGTACGTTTGCCTTTTGCTATCATGCAAACTAAAATAGAAAACACATGCGATACAGTATCTTTCTTATTTGTAGCATATACAGTATAAGTATAAGGCGTATAGCTACCATCCTTTCCATTAATAGTTTGCCAGCATAAATCCTATACTTGTTTAATATCTTTATCAAATCTGGCAGTAAAAGTTGCCTTGGGAATTGCATGATCCCAAAATACCCATATAGAATCATTGGGATTGCTAGAAGTTACTTTCTTACCAGTAAAACATATCAGATCGCCTTCACCACCCACCTGATAGCCTGGTTGTATCACAATTTGTGAATTTGAAATGATAGAGTTTAATAAGAAAATTGGTAGTATATATTTTTTCATATATGTTGATGACTTATATTTGAGTGTAAAAGTTGCCTGAGTCCTCTAGTGGTTTGGTTGGTGGGGACACCAACCAAGTGCAGTCTTCGATGAACTCAGAATGGGCAGCCCGCTGTCAGTGGTTCCCCGATGAAGCATCGGGACCACCAACCACGCCGGGTGTGTCCCTATACTTCTCCATCACCTTATATATATCTGGAAAGGTAGGATGCATGCGTATACATACTATAATAACTATAACACTAATCCCCATCGTTACAAATGACTTAAGGAAAGGGAATATCATAAAACAATACCCCAACATTGCAACGGCTACTATAATACCTATTAACGGTCCGCACTGTATTTTACTTAGTGCCATGAGGTAGCAAACAAACAATACAATCTCCGATAAAATCAACACATGTCCATCCATAAGCAAACGCAATAATTCCCGATTGTATTCGCCTTTGTGGGCTTTTATTACAAATATATCGTGCAAAACGCCATTGCCAAAATACCAGATGGATGCAATCAAAAGCCAATGAACAGAGAATATAGTATTCATAATTTTTTATATTAAGTTATTGCAAATATATCACACCAATCCATATTCTGCTTAACTTCGTAGTTGTTATGACCCCCTAAATCCCCCGATGGGGGACTTGCAGCCACAAGTGGCTGGCTTAGCTTGCGAAAGTCCCCATCGGGGGATTTAGGGGGTGAAACAAAAAAGCGTTTATTCTGTTATATACAACTCATGCTAGGCTTTCGATTCACTGATTATAGGCAACCCAATCAAACTCCCTTTGATAGACTGTTCGATATATTCAAACAGTTGCTCACATACACCAGTGGGGATTTTAGCGAATCTATTAGTTGGTTAACGGAGCTTGATAAAGAATACAAGTTAACTGAACCAGATTATGGAATTGGTGATTTTATCCAAGAGCTAAAAGACCGTGGCTATATAAAAGATGATGAGCCCGGCAGTGGTGAATTTGTAATCACACCAAAAACTGAGCAAGCTATTAGGCAACAGGCGTTGGAGAAAATTTTCGGAAAACTAAAGAAAGGAAAAGCAGGAAACCATGCAACAAAGTTTAGAGGCAATGGGGATGAATTAAGCAGCGACTCTCGTCCTTTCCAATTTGGGGATTCATTGGAGCAAATATCTATGCTGGAATCTATGAAAAATGCCCAGGTAAATAATGGAATTGGAGATTTTCAAATTACAGAAAATGATTTGGAGGTAAAAGAAAAAGAACACCAAACACAAACCTCAACAGTGCTGATGATTGATATATCGCACTCCATGATATTATATGGTGAAGATAGAATTACGCCCGCCAAAAATGTAGCTATGGCATTGGCAGAATTAATCAAACGCAAATACCCAAAAGATACATTGGATATTATAGTGTTTGGTGATGATGCATGGCAAATTGAAATCAAAGATTTGCCTTATTTACAAGTAGGCCCTTACCATACCAATACTGTGGCGGGACTTGAGCTTGCCATGGATTTATTACGCAGAAGAAAAAATGCCAACAAACAAATTTTTATGATAACGGATGGCAAACCTACTTGCCTAAAAGAACACGGACAGTATTATAAGAATAGTTTTGGATTGGATAAGAAAATATTAAACAAATGTTTCACCCTAGCACAAAGTTGTAGAAGATTAAAAATACCTATCACAACTTTTATGGTAGCCAGCGATCCGTACCTGCAAGAGTTTGTCCACGACTTCACACAAGCGAATAATGGAAAAGCGTTCTACACCTCACTACAAGGATTGGGAGAATTTATTTTTGAAGATTTTGAACGAAATAAGAAGAAAAGAATATAGTAAACAGTGGTCAGTAATCAGTAGTCAGT
>JAYVCI010000094.1:0-5506 GCA_043750035.1 Chitinophagaceae bacterium | reverse complement strand
AAATCGTAAATCGTAAATCGTAAATCGTAAATCGTAAATCGTAAATCGTAAATCGTAAATCGTAAATCAGGAATCCAGCCATTCCTTAAAATCCGAAGCTTTCTCACGACTAATGTCGAGCTCTGTGGCAAATGGAGGCTTGAGCACGGCCAATAGTTTTCCATTATAGCTGCTTTTAACACGCTCTATCATATCCACATTTATAATTACTTGTCTGTTTGCACGGTAAAATTGCTTGGGGTCACACATTTCCTCAATCTCTTCCATCGAATGATTTTCCGATAAATAGCGTTGGTTTTCTTTGGTATATATATATATTAATTCTTCTTTAGAGAAGTAGGCTATATCGCTTACAGGAACGGGCATTAATGTGTTTCTGGTTTGAACTATGAATCGTTCTTTAAATTTTCCAGTACCTTGCGACAAATTTGAAAGTAATCCCTTTATCTTTACTGAAAAATCGTTGCCTTCAGTTATATATATCTTATACTGATCCAGGGCATGTTGCAGTTCTGCAGCATCAATAGGCTTAAGCAAATAATCAATACTATTATGTTTGAATGCTTGTATGGCATATTGGTCGTAGGCCGTGGTAAATATAATAGGTGCAGTTACTTTCACCGCTTTCAGAATATCGAAGCTCACGCCATCACTTAACTGGATGTCCATAAAAATCAAATCGGGCTGTGGGTTGTTCTGAAACCATTCTGCAGCCTCGGCAGTGCTGCCAATGGTAGTTATGATTTCGATTTCCTCGTTCAGTTTCCTCAACTGGTTTTTCAAATCCTTAGCTACTAAGGGTTCGTCTTCTATTATTAGGGTTTTGATCATGGTAGTAAACAGTGGTCAGTAATCAGTAGTCAGTGGCTGACGCCTGATTTTTTAGGGGTTAGTTATTTTAGTGATTTGATGAAGCCATTTATTATTTTAGAAATTTCTTCCGATTGCAATATTAAGGCCTTACTTGATTTATCATTTAAATATCCAAGACGTGTTGCTAAAATTAGCATGGATTTTACTTCACTACATGAGGCTAGTGAAATATATAGAAACCTTTTAAAGTCAGCATTAGAACTTCTATCAAAGCCTTCTGCAATATTGTTTGAGATTGAAACGGTTGCTCTGCAAATCTGATTTCTATAATCCCAATCTTTTGATTCTTTAAATGAAGTATATATTTCTACAGCAAAGTCTTGTGCTTTTTGCCAGGCTATAATATCTTCAAATTTTATAATTTTCATAATTTTTAGTAATTAGTGGTCAGTGGTCAGTAAACAGTAGCTGACGCCTGCTATTGTATTTAGTGTTCAGTTGTTGGTAGTAGCGGAGCATCTGCCGTATGGCACTGATTACTGACCACTGTTTACTGTTTACTGTAATGGAACTATCACCACAAAAGTATGCTCATTTTCTACAATTTCTACTTCTCGGTTTGCAATAATTTTGTAGAGCTTTTTCATGTTTTCTAGTCCGAGTTTGTTTGATGTTTCAACGATGGACTTGCGTTGCAAATTATTTTCTACTACTAGGTATTTGTTTTTTGTATATATTTTTATGTGTAGTGGTTTTGTTGCTGATATTATATTATGTTTGATTGCATTTTCAATCAATATTTGTGTGGTAACAGGTACTATGGTTAGGAATTTATCTTCATCGGGCACGTTGATTTCTATCTGTAACTGTCCATCGAAACGGGTGTGCAGCAGCATCACAAAACTATTGATAAACTGTAGTTCTTCGCCAAGTTGTACTAAATTATCATCTTTGTGCAATAATAAATATCTATATACTTTCGATAGTTGTTGTAAAAACTCGGAAGCCAGTTGTTGGTTTTCATATATTAAACTGTTGAGCGAAGTTAGGCTGTTAAACAAAAAATGTGGGTTGAGCTGGTTTTTCAGGTTCTCGAAATGAAGCATGGCCGATTCTTTTTTAATGCGTTCGTTATGTACCAGTGTTGTTTTCCATTCTTTTATAAAATGGTTGCTCACATATAATAAATTCACCACAAATGAGAGGAACAAATTACCAGTTACAAATATATATTCAAGGTGGTTCAACAGCTCAGAGTGCATACCCGTTTGCATGGCATAATTAAAAATATGATTGAGAAAGAATGCATTGAATATGAGCTGCACAATGGTCATGATTGACATGCCAATTATTATTTGCAGGGCAATACGCTTGGGAACATTGCGTTGGTGCGGATAATGGTGGTTCAAAAACCGTTCGACCCACGCTGCACTGTTCAATAAAATAGCCCACACAAAGAAAACGATGATAAAAGTTTCGCAGTGCCAGGCCCAATCTAAATTTGGGAAAACATAGTACCTGAAAATTGCCGAAACAGCCGCAAGCAACAATGATATTTTATTGCGACGGTTGAACACCCATTGGTGTAGCTTGCTTTTTGTGTGTTTGCTGGGCAATGTAATGATGGTTTTGGAACTGCGAACATACAGGCTATTGGGCCTTACTTCAAAGTGAATTGATTCAAATGGAAAAATTTGAGGGTGAAACGGGTGGAGGTGTGAGTGATAAATGGTTAATGGTTAATGGTTAATGGGCTGACGCCAGATTTATTTGATTCTTGTCTTTTGTCTATATACTTTTGTCTTTATATCTATTAAAGCTGTCATGAAAATACATTTAAATAAAAAAGCCCCTCCACCAAAATGGCAAAGGGGCTTTTGTACTATATACTTTATACTCCTTGTCACCCTGAGCGAAGTCGAAGGGTGTCTTTATACCATATATACTATTGTTTCACAATTTTGTGAATTGAATTGCCTTCGCTTGAATCAATTCTTAATGTATACACACCATAGGGTAACATGCTTGTATTGATTGCTGTAATACCGTTAGCTCTTGAGTTAATAAGAAGTTTCCCTTCCATATCATATATAGAAATAGTAGCTGTTCCCGTTACTTCTATATTCAAATTATCGCTAAAAGGAACTGGCCAAACTTTATTATTATTAGTAGTTTCAGTAGCAGGTGTAATACTTTGCAATACACGTAAAGGGGTGTTTAGTGAATCGCTTAAAGTAAATAGCAATGCAGAAGCAAGACTAATAGTAGAACTACCCGCATAACCAGTAGCTGAATTTGAATAAGTGCGGTGAGTAGGATTACTGGTTAACCAGGTGCTGCCACTATTGGTACTTCTATTTAAACGTAGGAAATTACGGTTAGAGCCATTCAATTCGGTACTATCATAATTAACTAAAATGGTTGAAGCTACCAGACCACTGTTATTGGTTGTACTTAATGAAAAATTACGTTTGATACTTGAACCACCGATACCATTTGTATAAATGTTATGCGAACGAATAACTATTATAGTTCCAGGATTATTATTGGTCGATAGTATTAAACCGAGTCCACCAGGATTGGTATTGCTTAAAGCACCGTTATATGTTTTTGAAATTTGTACCGATCCTGTGCTACCTCTAAATGTTTGTCCTGCGGCTTCATAAATAAGTGCATTGCTGCCTAAGTTTACGTTATATCCATTCAAGTTTACAAAACCTTTTGATATCACAAATAAGCTAGAAATGTCGCAACCTTGTCCCAAGCTAATACCGTTTGGATAGATTACTGATACCCTGTATTGACTTCCCAGTTTTAAATTGGTAACGGCAGTTGCTCCAGTATTTCCACTCAGATTGAATGAGCCTACTGATGATATCGAGTTTGTAATAGAGCCAGAAGTAGTATTTATATTGCCAGATGAAGTGCCAGCGGTTCCTACCATTAAATTATTACCATTCATATCGAGTGTACCCAGACTTAAGTTAAGCAAGCCACCCAATACCATATCGCCACCCAATTTTACACCTTTGGCCCTGTTAATAACTGCCGTAGCTTTCGATTGAACACGCAGTCCCTGTAATATAGCCGCACTGGTATCTCCTAATATTGTTAGGGTTCCTGTATAACCGCTATTGAGCAACCAACCACTACCATATATTTTATTACTATCATTGCTTGTGGCATTACCGATATTTAAGTTAAAACCGTTATAAGATATTGACCCTGGGTTAAGGCCTATACTACCTAAAACGGTCATGTTATTTGCAGTTCGCAAGGTATATGCTGAAGTAAGTTCAATGTTCTTATATATATTACTTGTGCCACTGATGGTTTGAGAACCTACGCCTGCAAACACCATTTTACCACTACCAGTATGCGTACCATTGTTTATTATATCTTTAGCAATCGTAATTGTGTTGCCACCATCATTCAAGGTAGCACCTGAGCCAATAGTAATTAAATTGTTTACGCGAATATTCCCACTCAAGATATAAGTACCGTTACCATTTAAAATCAGTACATGGTGCGAATCTGCAGGAAGCACTTGTGGAAGATTTAAAACCAAATAACCTCCTAAGTGATTAAGTTGTCCGTTACGGGTGTATAAGCTGTCAACGGTTAGTCTGCCACCTGTAATAATGGTAACTGTGGCTCCGCTTGCAATGGTTATTGATTTAGAAAAGGAGTGGCTGCTTATTATGGGCATATTGGTTACACCTGAAGGAATGAGTACATTGGTGGTGTAGCTAGGAACTACATTGGTACACCAGTTACCAGGTTTATACCAAGCATTATCTATCGCACCAGTCCATCCATTTTGAGAAACTATAATATTTAAATTTGTTGTATTACTGGTACATCCGCTTTCACTTACTGAAAGACTAATTGTTTTGGTACCAGTAGTTGTCCATTTAACAACATAAGGTCCTTGGCCAGATCCGCTTACTACAGTGGCTCCATCGAAATTCCAAGTGTAGTTTGCAGTATTGGAAGCATTGCCCATATAGGTAACTGTAACATTCAGATTTTGACACGCATTGTTAGCTGAAGTTACAAAGGTGGAAGTAAGTATACGTTGTTCGCCCAATTGCAAATCGCCAAGACTGTCTATATTGGTTAAAGTAACAGTAGAATCGGTATTGCTGGCAATATTAGCAGGGAACCAAGCCGCTTTATATACTGCTCCTGTAAGTGCAGTTGTGCTTGCTCCACCAGCGATAGTGTCAGCACCAGCAAAAGTAACAGTAGTATGATAGTTTGTATAAACGATACCATTATTTTCGAATGACCAATAGCGTTTGATTGTTTTGCTTGTTTCTATACATACACTGGCAATATTTGCATGGTTTGAGGCAGTAGAACTAAGTGCCAAGCTGCCTGCACCAGTTACACTTGCAAAGGTGATTGATACAGGAAGGTATTGCGTAGCATTTCCAATTTCAAAGGTGTTGCTTACATTGCTTCCAACGGCAACACTTTTTTGTAATATACCATTTATATATCCAGTGCCGCGGGTCAATGAACCAGTAGATGTTAATATAACCCTACTAGAAGTGCCACTTGCAGTTAGTATGTTATTGTTCAAACTAAGTAGGGTCTGCTGAAATACTCGCAATCTCAACAATTGCTTATCTTTAAGGCCTTAATTTCGAAATTTAATGCAAGGTAAAATGAAGGAGAATCCAATAAA
>JAYVCI010000093.1:0-6058 GCA_043750035.1 Chitinophagaceae bacterium | reverse complement strand
CGTCATTGCGAGGAGGCTTCCGACGTGGCAATCCCATGGGGACGAAGCATTGAATATTTTTTCGCACGGACCCACACTGTCTGAACTGTGATTTTTATGATTAATATGATTGGCTTGATTTTATTTATTGGAATGGCTCTGTATCTATTTAGAAGAAGTTTTATAATATAAGTTATTTCTTCTTTTCACAACTACAATTAGGGTCGGGTTTTGTTATACTATCATCATGTGGAATAATTGTTATATAATTTCTCAATAGAATGAAACTTTCATTAGCCGCATTCGAGAAAACATATACTCCTCTAATATCTTTAGCAGCTTTCCTATTGCTCTTGTTATCGTGCGTCCGCCAAGGCGGATGTTTAGAAAACGGAATAAAAACTACAAATAAAAAACTATGGTAAAACTAATTGGGCAATAAAACTCTGATTAATTATAATAATCAATTAAACATCTATTTCCCATTCTCTACGGCTTTGGGCAAGGTAGTCGTGCATCTTTTGGCCTTCCTCAGCACTCATCGTACCAAAAAAATCAGATGGTTTTTGGGAAGATGAAGTCTTTGGCTTCATTCCCTCATCTTTAGTGAAAGCAATAATTTCAAGTTCCTTCCCAATATATTCATTAGGAATTTCAAATTGAACTTGTCGAGAACTTGGAACTACAGTAGTGTGTACCATTAGGTCGTTTTTATGAAATGCAAATCTAAGGTTTTTCAATCAAAAAATCAAACATTTATTTGTAAGTAGCATTTCATTAAGCATGTTAAAAACCAATTGGTAACTTTTGTAAAAACTTAGCAAACAATACCACAACTTTGCGGTTCTAAATCAAATGGCCAAAACGCATAACAATCCTATTATAATTAAGAACGCTCGGGTACACAACCTCAAGAACCTGAGTGTGGAGTTCAAACGCAATAAACTCACCGTGGTTACTGGTGTTTCAGGCTCGGGCAAATCAACTTTGGTATTCGATACTTTGTATGCCGAGGGGCAACGCAGGTATGTAGAAAGTCTCTCGTCGTACGCACGACAATTTATGGGGCGGATGAACAAACCTGATGTGGATTATATCAAAGGGATTAGTCCGGCAGTGGCGATTGAGCAAAAAGTGAATACCCGAAATCCGCGTTCAACAGTTGCTACCAGTACCGAGATTTATGATTATCTGAAATTATTGTTTGCCCGTGTGGGCCATACTTTTTCGCCCACCACCAAAAAAGAAGTGAAAATGCATACCATTGATGATGTGATGTTGCAGATTAATGAAATGGAAGATAGTAGTAAATTGTATTTATTGGTCGAGATAAAAGCTACCGAACGTGGTCTGTTAAAAGAAATGGAAGTACTGCTGCAAAAAGGTTTCACCAGAGTAATACTCAATGAAGAAATATATAATATAGAAGAAACCATCGCCGACCATAAAGCATTCGATAAACAAGCTGCCAAGCAAAAGCTATATCTCCTTATCGACAGATTTGTTTCGGATAAAAATGATGAAGAGCTGCAAACCCGTATGGCCGATAGCATACAAACCGCATTTGCGGAAGGCCACGGCGAATGCACATTGATGCTGACAGGCGAACAAAAAGTATTATATAGTTTCTCCAACAAATTTGAAGCCGATGGACAACTGTTCGAGACCCCTACCCCACACTTTTTTGCATTCAACAATCCTTATGGAGCATGCAAACGCTGTGAAGGCTTCGGCAGCGTATTGGGGATAGATCCTGACCTCGTTATACCCAATAAGATATTATCCGTATTTGAGGATGCCATTGCCCCTTGGCGTGGTGAAAAAATGAGTGAATGGAAAACACACTTCATTGCACTCTCTCGTAAAAATGATTTTCCTATTCATCGTTCCTATAGTGAACTAAACCAAGAAGAAATTGATTTTCTGTGGCATGGTGGCAAAAACTGGGAAGGTATTGATGGTTTCTTTACAGATATAGAAAAGCAAACTTATAAAATACAATACCGTGTAATGCTTAGCCGCTACCGTGGCCGCCAAACTTGCCCTGATTGTAAAGGTACACGTTTGCGTAAAGATACTGCGTATGTTCGCTTAGTAGATGCAAAAAACTATACAAAAATAAATACAAAAAACTTTGACCCATTCACACAATTATTAGCATTGCACGATGTATTATTAATGTCAGTTGATAAAGCCAAAGATTTTTTCGCCAACTTTATATTAAACGAATACGAAGAAAAAGTTGCCAATCGTATATTAAAAGAAATAAGAAACAGACTATTATATCTAAGCGATGTGGGCCTCGGTTATTTGAGTTTAAATCGTTTGAGTAATACATTGTCAGGTGGTGAATCGCAACGTATAAATCTTGCAACTTCTCTTGGCAGTAGCCTTGTGGGAGCCATGTATATATTAGACGAACCAAGTATAGGTTTGCATAGCCGCGACACGCAAAGACTTATAATAGTGCTCAAACATTTGCGTGATTTGGGAAATACAGTGATAGTTGTGGAGCATGATGAAGAAGTGATGGAAGCATCGGATGAGTTGGTGGATATTGGCCCCTTTGCTGGAAGAGATGGTGGAGAGTTGATATTCCAAGGCACACTAAAAGAAGCACTCACACATAAAGAAAGTTTAACGGGACAATACTTATCGGGCAGGGAACAAATTGAGATACCAAAACGCAGAAGGAAGTGGACACATTATATAGAAGTACAAGGTGCGAGAGAAAATAATCTGAAAAACTTAAATGTAAAATTTCCGCTCAATGCATTAACGATGGTAACAGGTGTTTCTGGTTCGGGAAAAACTACCTTGGTAAAAGGTGTATTATATCCTGCTTTGCAAAAAGAAATTGGCGGATATTTTGGGGAACAGACTGGGAAATTAGATAAACTTGATGGCAATATAAAAAATATAAAATCGGTTGAAATGATTGACCAAAATCCCATTGGAAAATCGAGCCGTTCAAATCCTGTTACTTATATAAAAGCGTATGATGCAATAAGAGAATTATATGCTAACCAAACACTCTCAAAAGCCAGTATTTTTAAGCCTTCTCACTTTAGTTTTAATGTAGAAGGAGGTCGTTGCGATACCTGCCAAGGCGAAGGAGAAACCACCATCGAAATGCAGTTTATGGCGGATATTAAATTGCCCTGTGATGATTGTAAAGGCATGCGTTTCAAAAATGAAGTATTGGAAGTATTATATAATAATAAAAGTATAGGTGAGATATTAAATATAACAGTAGATGAAGCCATGCAATTATTTGCTGCTGAAAAAAGTATTATAGACAAATTAAAACCGCTGCAAGATGTGGGCTTGGGATATGTAAAACTCGGCCAAAGTGCAAGTACTTTAAGTGGTGGAGAAGCCCAACGGGTAAAGCTTGCATCCTTCCTGGGCAAAGGCGGACAAAGCGACAATCATATATTGTTTATATTTGATGAGCCCACCACAGGATTACATTTTCACGATATTAAAAAACTACTAAACAGTTTCAACGCACTGCTCGATAAAGGACATAGTATTATAGTAATTGAGCACAACCTCGAAATGATAAAATGTGCCGACTGGGTTATTGACCTCGGCCCCGAAGCTGGTGACATTGGAGGCAATCTGGTATTTGAAGGCACACCAGAAGATTTGGTGAAGGTTAAGAGTTCTTATACGGGGCAGTATTTGAAGGAGAAGTTATAATACTCTTCTAAAACTCTGTGTTACTCTGTGTGTATTCTACTCTGAGCAACTCTGTGGTTAAAAAATCAATATCTCAAATAGCAGCTACAGCCTAACCACAGAGGAACACAGAGTTAGGCACAGAGTTTCACAGAGAATTTCTATCAAGAATATCTTGGTCTTTATTAATCACAAAATATGCAGATATGAATGACAATCCCTCTCCACCAGGAGAGGGGTGACCAGCGATCCCGATAGCTATCGGGACGGGGAGAGGTCACTCCACCTTCTCCACCGTAACCCAAGCAATCCCCATCCTTTTAATCCCGATACTATCAGCAGCAGAACCACTCAAATCTATGATACGTTTGTGACTATAAGGACCACGGTCATTTACTCTTACTATAATGGTTTTTTTGGTTTTGTGGCAATATACTTTTAGTAGTGTTCCAAAGGGATAAGTTCTATGGGCACAGGTAAGACTATCTTTATGATACTTTTGCCCACAAGCGGTTCTTCTGCCTGTAAAATTATCTCCATAATAACTGGCAAAACCCTCATGGCAATCACTTACACCAATGAAAGCCGTAATAAAAAAACTACAAATAAATATGATGATAATACTTTTTTGCATAGTGCAAGTATAGTGGAGAAAAGTTAAATAAAAAAAACATGCCCGTCAATGAGAAAAGAATGTATGCCGTCATTGCGAGGATCCCGATTGGTCGGGACGACGTGGCATTCCGATGGTTCGGAACCATTGAAGTGTGCTCGGCGAGATTAAATTCCAGAGCGTACGCACAAGGATTCGCCACGGCGAAGTTCGTCGCCCCTTGCTATGGCATACACTCTGCTTCTTGCAATGAGGGATTAAAAACTATTCTTAACTACCTTATATGTTCTAGAAGTATCATCTCCAGAAATCACAAACAAATATATTCCTGCTGCATAATCTTCACCTAAAAATACATTTTGATTAATATTAACACATTGCTTAGTTTGTAATAATCTCCCATACGAATCATATATATATAATTTCCTATTTGCAACAGAATTAAATTCTATATATACTTCGCTAGTTGTTGGATTTGGATACAACTTACAGTTTGTACTCTCAGCAGACACAATTCCTGTCCAACCCACAGTAAATGCACTGGACATGGCAGTGCAGCCATTGCTATCGGTTACAAAAACTTGGTAACTTCCATTAACTGTAGGATAATAAGTTTGTGCCGTTGCATTACTTATTTTAGAACCATTCAAATACCACAGGTATGATATATAATTCCCAGTTTGCAAAGTTCTATTGTTGTTTGTGATAACAGGCACTGGAAGTGGGTAAACCAAAACAGAAACTGCATTAGAAGTTGCGGTACAGATTCCGCTATCCATAACCTGAACACTATAATTCCCTGAAGTTTTCACTATAATACTTTGCGTTTTTTCTCCAGTGCTCCACAGATAACTAGTATATTTCCCTGTTGACAATACCACGCTATCCCCTTCGCAAAATGTGGTGGGACTACCTGATACATAAGGCGTGGAAGGAAGTGGATTAACAGTTACATTTAAAGTAACCAGTGAATCGCAGCCATCGTTATTGGTAAAAGTATGATAATAAGTTCCGGCGGTTGATATATTGGTTCCTCCAAAATTATATACATTTCCTTGGCATAGCGTTTTACTAATAGTTGATGTGCTTGCTTTCAATATAATTAAATGCAGCGTAACTATTGAATCGCAACCGACAGCATTGGCGAGGGTATCAAAATAAGTTCCAGCAAGCGATAAACTATCTCCGCCAAAGATATATACTTTCCCTTTGCAAATAGATTGATATAGTTTTGATAAACTGGTAGAAAGTATGTTCAAGTTTAATGTAATTGAAGAATCGCATCCGGCAGCATTTGTAAGCGTATCATAATAAGTCCCTGCGGAGGTTAAATATTGCCCACCCAAATTAAATGTATCGCCTTGGCAAATGGATAAATTTACATTTGATGAACTGGGTAAGTTTGTATTTAGATTTAGAGTTACGATAGAATCGCAACCATTAAAATTTCTTAGTGTATCATAATATGAACCTGGACTTGATAAGTTCTGCCCAGCAAAACTATATATATTTCCTTTGCATACAGAGGCATTGATACTCGAAAAGCTGCTTGCATTAACTACTATGGAATCCTTGGTAGTATCATTTCTTGTTATATAATCCTCTCTCCCATTGGGCAATCTTGACCAAACTTTTATGATATATTTTCCAGCTTGTGAAAAATAATAGTAACCCAAGGACACCTCAATTGAATCCTTGTTCTTTAAAAAACCAGCCCAATAAATGGGAGTTTGGGACACTCCACCCACTTCCCAATAAATGCTATCAGTGATAAGGCTATCC
>JAYVCI010000092.1:0-14305 GCA_043750035.1 Chitinophagaceae bacterium | reverse complement strand
GGAGGCTCGTTCCATTTCCAATGGAAATGCGATGGGATGAGCTTTCGGAAAAAGAGCAGCAGGAAATTTTGATGCAGTATAGGAATGCCTACCTGAGTGAAAGTTATGTAAACTGGTGTCCAGCATTGGGAACTGTGCTTGCAAATGATGAAGTAAAGGACGGCGTGAGCGAACGTGGAGGTCACCCTGTAGAACGGAAACTGATGATGCAGTGGAGTATGAGAATCACTTCTTATGCTGATAGGTTGTTACAGGGTTTGGATAAGATTGATTGGCCAGAGCCATTGAAAGAGACGCAACGGAATTGGATTGGGAAGAGTAGTGG
The DNA here is from genome assembly GCA_043750035.1 of Chitinophagaceae bacterium. Classification (GTDB taxonomy): domain Bacteria; phylum Bacteroidota; class Bacteroidia; order UKL13-3; family UKL13-3; genus CANJUD01. The sequence goes on along the minus strand of JAYVCI010000092.1, from coordinate 13,980 downwards.
GAGTAGTGTGCGGTTTGACCTCTCCCCAGCCCTCTCCGGGGGAGAGGGAGCCTCAACCCTGGGGGTTGAGGAGGGTCATGGGTATTATCATACGAATCCGAATACTTGGAAAAAATCGATTGTGAATGCTAGGGAGATGCGTAAAAATCCTACTGAAGCAGAGGAGAAGTTTTGGAAATGTGTGAAGGCTGGAAAATTGGGATACAAGTTTAGGAGACAGCATCCAATAGGATTTTATATACCCGATTTTGTATGTTTGAAAAAAAGATTGATTATTGAAATAGATGGGAGTTATCATAATAGCCCAGAACAAAAGGTATTAGATGAAGAAAGAACAAGTGCTTTAATAAATAGAGGCTTTAAAATAATTCGTTTTACTAATGATGATGTTATTGGCGATTTAGATAATGTTATAAAGTCAGTTAAGTCTGAATTAGACAATCTCCCCAATATAGATTCAGAATCTTCCAATGATTACGCTAGTAATCCCTCGCCGCAAGGCGAGGAGGCCTCCCTCCCCCTCGGGGAGGGCTGGGGTGGGGTCGAAGTATTCACCACCCGCCCCGACACCATCTTTGGCGTAACCTTCGTAACCCTCGCCCCAGAAAACAATCTAGTAGATAAAATCACAACTAACGAATACAAAACCCAAGTAGCCGAATATATGCATTATGCCAAAAGCCGCAGCGAACGCGAACGACAGGCCGATGTGAAAAAGATTACGGGACAGTTTACGGGTGCTTATGTGGAGCATCCATTTACGGGCGAAGATATTCCAGTATGGATTGGCGATTATGTATTGGCAGGCTACGGAACAGGAGCCGTAATGGGCGTCCCTGCTCACGACTCAAGAGATTATGCTTTTGCCACACATTTTGGGTTGCCAAAAAAACAAGTTGTAAAACCCAGTATTGATTGGGATTATGAAAAAGAATCCTATGATGAGAAGTTAGGCACTTCAATCAATTCAGATTTTCTAAATGGACTTGAAGTAAAGCAAGCGATACAAAAAGCGATTGAGCAAATCGAAGAAGAGGGCATAGGCAAAGGCAAAACAAATTTCCGTTTACGCGACGCTATTTTTGGTAGACAGCGTTATTGGGGAGAACCTATTCCAATATATTATAAAGATGGGATTCCATATACCATGGATGAGAAGGATTTGCCATTGGTATTGCCTGAGGTTGATAAATATTTACCCACTGAGGATGGAGAACCACCGCTCGCACGTGCCAAGGATTGGCACTACCCCCCCTCTCCCCCGGAGAGGGGGCAGGGGGGTGAGGTCGAAACCACCACCATGCCCGGTTGGGCAGGCAGCAGTTGGTATATGTTCCGCTACATGGACCCACACAATACAGGCGAGTTTGCCAGCAAAAAAGCACTCGACTATTGGAAAGATGTAGATGTATATATAGGCGGCAGCGAACATGGCACAGGCCATTTATTATATGTTCGTTTCTGGACCAAGTTTTTATATGACATGGGTTTATTGCCTGTGGATGAACCTGCGAAGAAGTTGATTAATCAAGGGATGATACAGGGGAGGAGTAGTTTTATGTATAAATTGATACTAGATATAGATATTAAGAATTTATATATATCCAAATCAATAATTGATAGGCAAAAGAATTATTCTAATATTGATGGTTTTCTTAATGCCAATATTGATAATGATTTCCTGAAGGAAAATAAAATCGAGAATATTAATTTTATACAATTTAGTCCAAGTAGAGTTGATGTAAATATAGTCATCAATGATGAGCTAGATATAGCTGCGTTTAGGAATAGCTATAAAGAATTTAATGATGCTATTTTGATATTAGATAATGGAAACGTAAGCCTCCCCCTCGGGGAGGTTGGAGGTGTCTATACGTGCGGATGGGAAGTTGAAAAAATGTCCAAATCCAAATACAATGTTGTTACCCCAGATTTAATAGTAAGCGAATACGGAGCAGACACCCTCCGCCTATACGAAATGTTCCTAGGCCCACTCGAGCAAAGTAAACCTTGGAACACACAGGGCATTGAAGGCGTTCACCGTTTCCTTAAAAAGCTGTGGGGTTTGTTTTATAATAGAGATGGAAAATATATAGTTACCAATGAAGCACCAACTGCCGCTGAATTAAAAATATTGCATCGCACAATAAAGAAAGCAGGAGAGGATGTTGAAGGATTTTCATTCAATACTTCGGTGTCTGCATTTATGATATGTGTGAATGAACTGTTGGAATTGGACTGCCATAAGAAAAATATATTGGAGCAGTTGTTAATTATAGTAAGTCCGTATGCTCCGCATATATGTGAGGAGTTGTGGAATACTCCAAAACTTCATCCCAATACAAGTATTATAAAAGCTGATTGGCCCGCGTTTAATGCTGAATATTTGGTGGAGAATACTTTTCATTATCCCATTTCGGTAAATGGCAAATTGAGGCTCACTTTGGAATTGGCTTTAGATTTAGAACAAGCCGATGTAGAAAAAGCAGTGATGAAACACGAAGTGGTACAGAAATGGACAGCGGGTAAAGATCCCAAAAAGATTGTTTTTGTAAAAGGAAGAATTGTGAATGTAGTAGTGTAGTATGATTCTATTGCCGTCACTTTCAAGTGACGGGAAGATGAATGAAAATGAGCTAATATGTAAGGCATTGACAAATTTATAGGGTATAGATATTTTCTAAATTACTAAAAAACAATATTTTGATTAAAATATAGACCATTAACACACGTTAGATATTTGTGAAAATTGCAGATTTACTTACAAATTAAAAAAAATGACTTGACAAGTTGTAACAAAATTCTAATATTTGTCAAACAATTGTAATAACTAATTTATAAATCAACAGCCCATCGGAACAATTTTACTCAAAGTTACCTAATCCATTTTAATTGTCTAACCAACAAACCACTTTGAGCCATGAAAAAACATGAATTAACTGACCATGAGTTGATACTGGGCTATCTCTCAGGCAACGACAGCAGTTTCGAAAAACTTGTGAACCGTTACAAACGGAAAGTGTTCTCTGTAATTTATTTTATAGTGGACGATAGATATATAGCGGAGGAAATTTTTCAAGAAACCTTTATTAAAGTGATTCAGAATTTGCGGGATAATCGTTATCAGCATGACCAAAAGTTTGGCAGTTGGGCTAACAGTATTGCTCGCAATATGGCATTGGATTATCTGCGTAAAGCCAAGGTAAAACCAACCATTGTTGATAGCCAAGGCGAAGATATATTTAATTATATAAACGTGAGAGAAAAATCGTGTGAGGAAAAATTTATTGACAATGAAAACAAATGTATGGTTCGCCATTTGATTAAAAAACTGCCCAAACTACAACAAGAGGTAGTGATATTGAAACACTATGGAAGATATTCGTTCAAAGAAATTTCTGAAATGACCAATGTGAGTTTGGGCACAGCCCTAGGCCGTATGCACTATGCCCTGGCCAATTTGAGGAAGATGATGATTGTGCAAAAAATAAATATACAATAAAAAATATTAATTTACGTTATAGATATACTGACCTTATAGATTATAGCTAAATATAATATGATATAAATGCCACCAAATATAAAAAACATTGTTCATATAAAATACAAAACGCCTATGAATTTTGATTCTACACATCACGACTTGCTACGTTACTATTACAACGAAATGCCCAAACGAGAGAAGACCCTGTTTGAGATGCAGCTAAAGCAAAGCCCCGAACTACAGTTACAGTACCAGAAAATGTGCTTGGAGATACAGCAATTGGATACCACCGATTTGTTGCCATCAAAGACCTCTGTCGACATTATTATGGGATTTGCACAGGCTCAGCATCCTGAGTTGCAGTAGGGTTTTTTAGTTCGCCTTGGGCGAATGGTTTCGTTTCCATTATATGTTTTATAATGGTGTTACTTTATTGAAGGTATCATAACACCTATTCCCAAATTTATAGTTGCAATATTGAATGACATTAATAGTGTATTATTAATATTTGAATAATTTAATGGTAAGCATAATCCAGTACTGTAATTAAATTTAATATATCTAATGCCAAAACTAAACGATATGCTGGGTTCAAAAAACACATATCTTTTTTGTACCCCTATACTATTATTATCTATTTTTAGATTGTAGGGATTTACATAAGAAAAATATGATTGGATTGATATTTTGTGATAGTCTCCTTTACTGCCCAAGGCTAATTTGGCGTATATCTTGTTGAAGTTTCCTTTTTGAAAATCAGTAGAAAAAATATATTTAGATTTTACATCAGCCTTCCCCAAACCTATTCCTCCTTCAACTTCAAATACTGTAGATATATTGGACTTCGATTTATTTAAAGTTTTGAAATATCCAACACCCCCTTGAATACTTCTATTGATAGTAGTTCCAGATTGTGATCCCATCATATCAAATCCATTAAGGGTAAACATCGCATTACTGTCAAAAGAATATGCAGCAGAAATATTAAACCCATTTAAACCTGTATTCAAATTTATCTCGGCCTGCTTGCTAGTAGTAAATAATGGCGTAATAGGTGTTTGAGATAAATAAAAAGGATTGCACGAGGTACATACTATCATAAAAATAGTTATTATAAAGTATAGCTTATTCATATTATAGTTTTAATGGAGAGGTTTCAAAAATACAGAAAGATATGGATATTACCAATTCATATATAATACCAATATTTTTTATAAATTAGTCCAAAATGTGCATGACTGTTTTTTTATGCTAGTTGCCAGCAAATACACCATTTCTTACCTAAACCCGTAGCAGCTTATTTTGCTAAAATCTTTAGCCCCGTATCTTTCCCCTTTAAAAAACACCCAAATCAAGCTCACCTCGTGCGAGCCGGGGTTGGCCCACTGATGGCTGCTTACTGTAAAATCGTAACTATAGCTACACTTAAAATTGTTCTTTCTAAATCCTATCATAGCAATTAACGCATCGCCGTTATGTGCCGTTTGTCTGTACCAAAGCCCGGTAACAAAATTATGTTTGCTTAAATAGAACCCCAAATTTATTTGGGTAAAAGTGTTTTGCACCATCACTAAAATATTGGGCGAGATTATTAAGTCCTTAATTTTAGGATTGGGTTTCAATACCGTTCCGCCGTGAATCGTGATACGTGTTCCTAATCTGGAGCCATCACCATTATATCCATTAAAAGAATTATTGGGCCTGTTAATATTATGCAGTGCAAGGCCCACAAAAGCATTATCTGAATAAGCAATAGCACCTGTATTGAAATCTGGATAAAGCGTGGTGGCATTCCCCGGCGTTCTTTCTTTTGTGGCACTTATTACTCCATTGATGGGATTGAGTGCATCGGCAAATATTAACTTATTCCAATCCACTTGCTTTTGTTGAATACCAGCTTGCAATCCAAAACTCATGGTCCAGTCGTAGTTTATTTTAGTGTGAAAAGCATAACTAAGCAATGCTGAATTTGTTTGAAATACCCCCTGTCCTTTTTGGTCGCTAAATACCAATACGCCCAGGCCGCTGTTTATTTTGGGCAAATTTGCATCAAATGCTGCTGCATAGCTAATAAAAGTACCCTGCCATTCGTTGCGGTAATTCAAGGCTACCCTATTGCCGCCACTAAGCCCTGCAAATGCGGGGTTGGTGTACAGTGGTGAATTATAATACTGCGACAGTTCGGGATCTTGAGCACTGGCACCCAATAACAGTAATGCAAAAAACAAGGTGGTATTGATTTTTTTTCTTAAGTTCATATTTAATTATCGGTAGCCAATAAAACTTGCTACAAATGTAATACAAATACAGTTTCGGTATAAAACAAAAATTGTTGCCTATTACCAGGCCACAATATTGATATACAATTATAATAAACAAGTACATAAAAAAAGCCGCCTATTTGTGGTAGGCGGCTTTTTCTTATCTATGATATTAGTTCTTTCTTAAAAGTGTAATGGTGCCTTTGGCCGATCCCCAAGGTTTGCCACCAACTTGGCTTTCGATGAAGGTCTGCTCGTAGAAATTCTTTTCTTTTACGGGTTCTTTCCAAGCACGCAACTTCCATTTAAAATTGAAGAAGTAAGTACCCTCTGGGCATACAGAACCATCGTTCTGGTTCTTACCATTCCACTGCTCTTTGGGGTCAGTGGTATGGAACACGCGTTCGCCCCAGCGGTTAAATATCCACAGCTCATAAGGTGTAGAATCTTTGCTAGATAATCCTTTGGTTTCGCAGAAATATCCGTCATTGATACCATCGCCATCAGGTGTAAAGCTATTCGGGATAATCACATCTACGTCAAAGTTATTTACCACCTTTTTGCATATAGAATCGGTACATCTTCCATTGGTAACATATAGGCAAACATTAAAAGTGCCCGTGTCTTTATCATAATCTACCTCTGGGTTTCTGGATGTTGAGGTATTGGCACTGCCCATTCTGGGGTTGCCAAAATCCCATCTCCAAGTAGTTACATTGCCTGAACTGCTATCTAAGAAATGGAACTTGGGTACCTCTACAGTAGGATCCCATCCAAAGTTAGCTTTCACACTGTCAATTATAATGACACCAAAGGTATCATCGGGGCAAAGATGTGTTTTGGGAGTAAATAGAATCGTGTACTTCCCTGCTCTGGTAAACACGTGCCATGTGGTATCTTCCGATACTTTATGGACTTTGGTAGAATCTCTATATCTAATACTTGTATCATGAGCAAGTGCTGTTCCATCTCCAAAATCATAGTTCAAGAACACAAGTTCAGTATCGCTAAAGTTTATGAATGGCACTTTATCGCCCACACAAGCTATAGGTTGGTTGAAGAACCTTGCTTGCGGTGTTCTCAATACATAAACTACAATGGGTCGTTGAAATCCATTAACGGTATCTGGGTAGGTGGCTTCACATATTCTATTCGTTCCCGTTGTAGGATCATATATAGCTCCCGAAGAAGTTAAGGTTATATGATATATGCCTGCCTCAGTAAACACATGTGTAAAATTAGAATCACTTTGGGTGGCTTCAGAAACTGTTTTGAAGGTGCCATTTGGTTGCTTGTGGTTGAATCGCCATATAAAGTTTTTAGAAATAGTATCCGACAAGTTGTCAAATGTTACTGAAAACGGAGCACAGCCTAATGTGTCAGTCAACACCTTGCATTTGGGTAATGGGCCTATCACTCTTATCTGTTTCGAAATCGTATCCCAACATCCCGTGGTGGACCTGACTATAAGCTTGACCGTGAACAGTCCGTTGGAAGTATATTGGTGCGTGGGGTTCTGCAGGATACTAGGGTTGGTGTTGTCGCCAAATTCCCAGAACCAGGAAACAATGATATCTTTACACTTATTCTGGCTTTTGCATGGCCCCCAGGTATAGGAGAGGTCGAGGAAGTTTATCAACTGGCCACAGTATAAGGTATCACGCGATGTTTTAAAATCGGCAGTTACATCATTTACATATATGTTTTGATGGATGGTATCTCTGCACCCTAGTGAATCTTTGGTCAGCAACCTCACATCATATATCCCTGTATCGGAGAAAGTATGGTATGCGGTATCAGCTTTTGATGAAGGGTTTACAGGGTCGCCGAACAGCCAAAGGAATGTTTCATAACCTCCTGCGGGCTTGGGTCTTGTATAGGGGGGATTAGGAGAAACTGTGGGGTCAGCCCAATAGTCCCAATCATTCCACTCAAAGTATGAGAACGGTGGGCCAAGTGGATCCCAATAACGGATGAAATGGGTGAACTGTGTTGCATTTTTCGTGTTGCATAAAATAGTATCATCGGTATATAATTCTGCCATGTTGCCTATCAGTATCCGCCCATTCTTCCTCACAGAGTTATAACAACTATCTGTATTGATCAAGGTAACAGATATATAATAAACCCCTCTTTTCGGATATTGGTGGTACATAGTGGGGACTATGGTATCGGGCAGGATAGCTGTAATATCTTTGCTGGTAAACCCTCCAAATTCGTCAAACTCATAACGCATTCGTTTATAGGGTCTTCGTGCAATAGTATCTGCGGTTACATGCCCGTCTCCCCAGTTCCACCCAATGGATACGATGCTGTCCTGCACGGTATCTACCATGTGTACCATTACATAGGACCATGGGCAATCGTAGTTTCCAGTAATATTTTGATTGGTATAGAACAGTGCATTTCCAGGTACAAACCTTAATCTGTGGTGGAACCAGAAAGTATCTGAGCACCAGCGGCGGATAGTAGAGTCGTATTCACCTTTTCTGTTCTGTATAGCAAAACCAAGTGTTACCCATCCGCTAGAGTCGCATACTAAAGGGGAATAAGATCTTTTGTATTGTGTAGGCCATGGTGGCAACAGGCTCCATGGTGGAACACTAAATGATGTTTGCCTGGTCCAACAAGCAGGATCGGCTGGGTAAGCACAACATGACGAGTCGAAACAGATAGAAACAAACTGCTGGGTGCAACCTGGTTTCGATTTGTCCCACTTGAAAGTGATGTTGTATGGTGGTGGAGATACAGTATAACAGTTTTTTCCTTCTGTTTTTAAATAACTGGCATCGGGGTTCATCAATGCTAAGGGCACCTGTGCCATGCTGTTACATTCTACCGCATAAGCTGCCTGCATAATAGTATCATACTTATACCATTCGCCTTTCATCACAAACTTAGGTGTGTGGCAACGCTCTTTAATATGTGTTGTATCATACTTGTGCTCGGGCACCCAGTCATAACTATAATGTGTGTTCAGAGCTTTCCATGTGGTATCAACTCCATTAACGGTGAAAGTACAATTTTTATTACGGTAATATATACGGTAGTTTACAAAAGTATCTATCTTAGTAGGGTCTTTTAAATTTTTTGCCGTTTTAGTATTTATATAAACTATTGCTTTGACCAAAAATGGCATCGGTATCCCCAAAAAACAGGTAGATGTGGTATCGTACTTTTGCTTGTCCCCATCATAATGTATGGTGAGGGTATCTTTCAAATTAGCCCAGGCACATATTGCTGTATCGTCCTTGGACTGGTTGTTACTGTTATCATCAAAATCCCAATAGAATTGTATATGTATCGCATCGCAAATCTTTGAGTGGTTGGGAAAATGCACCGTGTTTATTACACGGCACTGGTGCCTTTCGGTATCGGCAATTTCTCCAGGAGGGCTTTCTATGGTAGCTTGCGGGCCATAAAGCATCATACTGTCCACACTGTCCAGTTTCTGGCAAGGTGGCTGCCATACCAGCATCAATACTTTTTTAGGACCGCAGCTTGGGTAAACGTGGGAAGGTTGCCAAGTACCTGAGTCCACATTATTCGGAGGTGGGTGCAGGTAGAACCAATAGACCTGTTGCTGACCAGGTATGGGTGTAAATAAAGGCGTACTATTAAACTCCATTAAGTGGCCACCCCAGCACATGGTATCGTCTAACACAGTGGGGTCTAAGCCCAGGTTAATATTATTGCCCGCATACGGATTTGTATATTGGTCTATACACCCAAACAAGGATTTGATACGCAGCGTGGCTGCAAATGGCCCTGATTTGTAGTACATGTGTACAAAGTTGTTCCAGTACTTGGCTTTTTCTGGCCCTGTTGGTGGGGAACTCGATTTGAATTTGGTGCCATCTCCGAAGTCCCATTCAAAATACTCTATAACATTGGGGTTGATGCTTGACCCATTGGAATAAGTTACCGGTGTTGAATCGCATTTTACCACATACTGCGTGGTGAACCTTGCTCCTATTTTATCCAGCACCAAAAAGTCGGAGTCAATTTTGAACTCCGCAATACAGCCATTGGTATCTGTTACGATCAGTTTTGGAGAACGCCAACGGCCAACAGAATCAAAATAAGTATGGCAAACAAATTTATTGTTTGGCCAATCGGCACCTGTTGAATCGTAGGAGCCATCGTCCCATAATATAATGCGGCGAATAATTTTTGCATTGGTAACAGAATCGGGCAGTGACAAATCTGTTAAACAGAAGTTGTTGCCTTCATAACATTGTGTGTCCTTCCTGTGGCCGTTGCTCAATTTGTAATCGGGGCGTGGCTTGGGGAACACCGTGACGAAGGGCATGGTACTACCTGTAACACAACTGTCGCCATTGTTCAAGTACACCGTTAGTTTGGGTTGGTAAACACCCGGCTTGGTGTACTGATAGTTTGGATTATCCTGTGTGTTGGAAGCCCCGTCGCCATAGTGCCAGCGGTAACCTTTTACATTGGCATTGGCAGCTTTGGTCGGACTGGGCGTAAAAGTAAGCTGGTCCCCCAAACAAACTTTCACTTTGTCAACTGTAAAGCTGCAGGTGATTTGAGCTTGTGCACCCCATCCCAGTAGGAGGAAAGCAAAAAGCATTGTTAGTTTTGATTTTATATGTTGCATAATTATAATTGTTGGCGAAATTAATGGTTTTGAATTTATTGTTATAATTTATTTTCTGAACAAAAAGATTTGTTTCTTCACTGGTTGTTCGGCTTGTTCAAATTGTTCATGTTGATAATTGAGCTGGATGGTATAAATTCCTGCAGGCATTGGCATGCCATTAAAGTTGCCGTCCCATGCTGCATTTTGTTTGTTACTGGTAAATACAATCTGGCCCTTGTCGTCAGAGACAACTAATTGGTAAAATTTCAATGTCGCATCTTTGAAATCTATCTCATAACTGTCGTTTTTACCATCACTGTTTGGCGTGAAAGCATCTGGTATCAATGGCTGGATGGCAGTTGATTTTATTAATGTTTCATTCACAACTTTGCAATACGTAGTTGTTGAAAACTCTGCTTTCAGCTCTCCTTCTGACAGGGTGTGTTTGATTTCTTTTTTATTGGTGATTTCTGAGCTCCCATCCGAAAAATCCACTTTCAAATCAATATTATCGGGATTGCTGATTTTATATAATACCGTGGTTGAGTTAAGCAGCGAAGCTTCGAAATTAAATACTGGTTTTTTTACGGTTACTGATTCGCTCACCCCTTTCACTGATATTATATATCTCCCTTCTTTGGTATAACTATGTTTTACCTCAGAAGCATTTACTTGTTCTGATTCTCCGTCACCCCAATTAATAGAACAGCCCTGACAGTTACTCAATTTCACATTGAGCATTTGGTCGGGGCAGAGTGTATAATCTGATAAATTCATTTTGGCTGGAGCAGGTATTACTGTGATCTCTTTTTTACTTTTATTAGCCTCATTTCCTAACTGATCCCCTTCTCTACTATATACTTGCTCATTATTTGAAGGTCTTTCTATCCTGTCTGTTGGAGCAGGATTATTGGTGTTTTTTCCTGTATTTTTATTTTCTTGCCTAGCAATATTTGCGGTTGCTTTATTTTCAGAAGAATTTTGAATGCTATTGCTAGAGGTTGTTTTGTCTATATTTGATTCGGAAATTTTATCTGGACTTGTTATAATAGTATTTGTCTGTTGTGTTTGGCTGTTTTGTTGTGTTGAATCTGATTGCGTATATATAACCACAGTTGTAACCACACCACCAGTTATCAAAACACCGGCTATCCATTTCATTAATAATTTACCTCCTACTTTAGCAGCAGCACCGCTACCTACACCAGCCGACACTCCAGCCCAAGCTGCTGGCGGTGGTGCAGGTGCAAAATTTTGCATCTGGTCTTTTATATGTTTTTCAAAATTGTTCATTGTTGGCAATTACTTTGTTTGTTAGTTTTTGTTGCATGAGTTGTCTGGCCCTGGCGAGTTGTGATTTTGAGGTTCCTTCGGTCACTTCTAGCATCGTTGCTATTTCTTGGTGGCTGTATCCTTCTATAATAAATAAATTAAAAACGGTACGGCAGCCAATGGGTAAAGTATTAATAAGAGCGAGTATCTGTTTTTGATCCATCTTGCTATCGAAGTTGAAATTGTAGGGGGCTTGTTCTGCATTTTCAATCCCGATATCTATCGGGACAGTTTTGAATAGAATCTTTTTGTGGCGAACCTGTTCCAAAGCATGGTTCACAAAAATGCGTTTGAGCCAACCTTCTAGCGAACCTTCGTTCCTGAAAACGGTCAAATTGGCAAATGCTTTAATGAACCCTTCCTGCAACCAATCTTTGGCTTCTTCATTGCTATCAGCGTATCGCAGGCATATACCGTACATCACTGGGGCAAACATGTCATAGAACTTTTTGTGGGACCGTTGGTCTCCTTTAGCACAGGTATCCAGCAAGTGTTTCTGCTGTTCATAATCTACCGTTGTGCTATAATTTCCCATCCGAACTGAGTCACTTTAATTGTTTAGATGCAAAAATCGGGTAGGGGGTTGGAATGGCAAGAAAGTTTTTTTGGATTCGGGGGGGCAGACGCTTTATTTACGATGTACGACATACGATTTACGATTTTGCTGACGCCTGATTGCGATTGTAATGCTGAGCGGAGTCGAAGCATACGATTTACGATTTGGCTAACGCCTGATTTTGAACTCGTAATTCGTAATTGAATATTCGTAATTGTCCATTCTTTCAGCAATACATCGTATGTCGTATGTCGTACATCGTAAATAGGCGTCAGCAATACATCGTATATCGTATGTCGTACATCGTAAATAAAGCGTCACATCGTACATCGTAAATAACCTATATGTTAATAGCATAAAAAAGCCTAACTCTTGCTCCGATGCTGAGGTCATCCCTTCTGTAGGGAACAGGAATAAATTGTTTGTTGGCATATATATTAAACTGTACACCTAAATTATTTCTCCATTGTTTTTGTATGCCTGCTGAAAATGATATATTGTTCAAATTGGGAATACGCGGAGCTACTTCAAAACTTAAACGTTCTTCTTTATTGCCGGGTAGTCTGTGGGTATAATCAATTTTTTGTTTGGAGTATATTTCTATATCTGTGGCAATATTTGCTAATAATGTAAAGTTGTTACTAATTGGGTAACGATAAGAAACTTGTATAGGTAGTTGTAATAATAAGGCGTTACGTATATTAATATCTTTTATATTATTACTATCGGGTGGTAATTGTTGGTAAAATGCTTGTTGGAAAGTTTTGCCTTTAGGGTCACGCCAATCACGGCCATCACGGGAATGTTCGTTTTCCAAAAATACCATCTTCATTCCCGTAGCGGCACTCCAGTTTTTTGCAAAAACAAATTCACCAAATATATTAAAACTTTTATTTGGATTTGTAAACTCAAGACTGCCACCTATTCCTGCAAGTATATATTTTTTGCTTATCGGTTTTTTAGGTCTGATATTCGGTTTTAAGGAGTCTGCTTTATTTTCTGAAGAATCTGGTTGTATGATATTGTCATTGTCTTGTTCCTGTAATTCTGGTTTATTCTTTTCGGTTTCTTTTGCTGAATTATCAATGGCAACTTCTTCCTTTTTCTCAATTACAGGATCGATTTTATTATCTATTGGCTGAACATCTTTTTTATTTATTGGAGTATATTTCTTATCATCGGTATTATATATTTTTTGTTTGGGGTGAATATTTTTATCAGCATTCGATATAATAGTATTTGCCGTCGGCGATGATGAAATGTTTTCTTTTATATATATGGTATCAGTTTTTGCAATGGGTTGTTCTAGGTTGTTTTTTAGCGATTTGATAGTTTCAGATAATTCTTGCTGTTTGTTTATTTGCGAAATATTCCAAATGGTAAGGGCCACAACCGATGCACCCAATATGGCCACAGCAGCTTTTGTATATATACTTTTAGCAAAAGATATATGCGTGTTTGCTTTCACAAAGTTGTGAACTTTATCTATATCTGCATCGGAGTATTGCGGGTTGATGCTGTTCAACTTTTGATTGATCGCATCATCAAAATTTTCAGTTTTCATGTATTTTTAATTTTTTTGATCCATAAACTAAATATAAGTGTGGGTAGTTGGTTTTTATCATACTTTGCAGTTTTTTGCGTGCATCTTGTAGATTAGATTTTGAAGTCCCTTCTCTGATGCCCAACATGTCTGCAATTTCGCGGTGGTTATAACCTTCAACCACATAGAGCGTGAAAACCA
>JAYVCI010000091.1:0-15051 GCA_043750035.1 Chitinophagaceae bacterium | reverse complement strand
GAATTTTCTTTGTGGAAATTATAACCGTAAGTGAGTTCATAAGTTAGGCCTATTCCAATTTTAAATCTATAGGTAAATCCCGCAGTAGCAAGTGTGCTTAAAGTATTTATTTTTTGTTCTTTTTTTTCGTAGTTGCTATATATCAATCCCGATGAATCGGAATTTTCTGTGAGACTTTCAAATAGCGTGTGGTCTTTTTTAGCCCGAATATCAAAGCCTATAAAAAAGGTTTTATTTTGAGTGTTGATATAATTGTACTGCATTCCCAAAGTAGTGTTGAAATTTTGTTGTATGCTGGGGTAATTCACAACATGGTATTGATATGGTTCTTTTGGTTTTGAATTAGGTGTGTTTATCCCAGTATACTCATACTTTGGCCTTTGTACATCATCTCCGCCAATACGCAATTTGAAAGCATATTTTTTAATATAATATTTATAGGTAATGTTAAAGTTGTTTAACATACGAAAGTCCCAATAATTATAAGCAGGCATAGCATCAATACCTATTTCATGTTTTTTTGATTTTTCGGTTTGCTGTGCATGTGCTGAGTAAAATATCAGCGTAAGCAAGGATGCAAATAATATTTTTAGTTTCATATTTATACAACGACAATAATTCTTCAAATATAGTTGCTTGGCTACTTATAATATTCTTTATGCCAAACTTTTTTCCGCCTTCATTAATTTTATCGAAAAATATATCATATTAAGTAATAGGCCAATCATGATAGTCATGCCCCAAGTTTTGTAATGGTAGAATGGATTGGCAAACTGATCAATGATATCACTGGACAAACCTAAGGGATTACGCACAATATCCCAACTGTTCCACCTGGAATATCTGCCCAAATAAACCCCAAAGCTTGCCAGGAAGAAGAACAGAAAGGTGATTGCAACAATTGTCTTGTTTGATAAATACCTTTTTAATAAGATTTCAATATTCATTAAGCTTATGAAGCCATACATCAGCCCAGTCCAGGCAAATGAAAGTATAACTGCCAAATCGAACCATATCGGTACTTTGCTGATTCTTCTCAAATGGAACAAATCTGTTAATATATAAGGAGAATTTGGGGAAAAAAGCAACCATGAAAAAATAAGTGCTATGATATATATCTTTTTGTTTAATTCTTTATATATAATGAGCGAACTTATCAGCCACGGAATGATGGCGAGGAAGAGATTCCAGTTCAAGAATAGAAACAGTTTTGAATCGGTTATAATATATCTTGTAATGGATATCGTGAAACAGAATAAGGTCATTACAAATAACAGAATTGTAATATTATATCTGCCAGAGCTTTTTAGTTTTTCGAGCATGAGTTATGCATTTGATAGCCTAGTACGCATGTGGAAATAAAAAGTTATATGTTGGCGTTTAACGAGGATATTCAACTCCTTCAGAGTTGTAGGTCGCTGATTTTCTTTGTACCCCACAATATTTGTGGGGTTATTCATATTGAAGTCCTTCGGACTTCTTAATAACTTGGGAATCCTGAAGGGATTCAATATGAATAACCCTGCATGCAATGCAGGGTAGAAAATAATCCTCGAACGCAACCACAACGTGGTTGAATATCAGAGAGCAAGGCCAGCCCAAACCTATTATAATCTACTTGAAATTAAATTCAGCCCAACTGACAACAAAAAAATCCTGTCTGAAATCACTTTTGCTGAGCTGTGCTTGGAGTTTTAGTTTTTCTAGTCCGCCACGAATGGTGAGTGCGGGTTCAACCAGTTGGATATTGCATTATTATTGATATGATTTGCAACATTCACGTATTGTTCGTGGAGGCACAACTATTAATTGGTAATAATCTTAAGGAACCAATTATTCAAAAAAATCATACTTAAATGAATATATAATAGTAGTAACGGGTTTTACATTAACATCTGCTGAATGGTATGTACTCACATAGTATTCATACAGCCCTTGTTCATTGGTTTTATAACTATAATGTGGCAAATGCTTTAATCCGTTATAATATTGGGAGCACCTATAATGTGGCTCGTCATATTGTGTGGGTTCGCGAAATGACTCCCCGTCTGTGTAACAGGTATCTTTGTAGGATTTTTTTTGATATTTTTTAACAAAAGGGTATTTAACTGTTTCTTCAAAATTAATCGAGGTTTTACCAGAATCAATAGAAAAAGAGAGTATTTTATTAGAACTGGTAAACCGAGATTGATAGAGGATAGTAGTATCATAATTTCTTAGCAGTTCTTTTTTCAGGAAAATAACAGGCTTTGCTTTTTTCTTTATCTTCTTGCTTTCCCTGACAAATGGACTAGAAGTAATCCCATTACTTATGAAAGGTTTATTATAATACTGATCATTGTAATATCTATTTTGCTCATTAATTAAATCACCATTTTTATAAGATACGCTAGAAGTACGAACATATTTTATGATAGTATCGGCATTAATATAGTCATAGTAGGTGGATGTAAGCGTATCAACTTTCATCAATTTATTTTTATTAAAATAAGAGTTAACAGTTATTTGACTAGACTTATCGGATGCGGTTTCATTGATATGAAAGAAATAAGAGTTTCTATATCCTTGCTTTACTATTTTTCCAACAGTGTCAAGTTCAATCATCCGTACAAGGACATTTTTAGAATCAAACACTTCTATCTTTTTTACCTTATGCTGTTTATAAAAAGAGGTGTTAGTCAAATTTTTAAATATGTCATCATTCCCTTGAAAATTATACCGGTCACTAAATTGAAATTTCTTAATTAGAAAATCAGAAGAACGATAGTAGTCATGCTCTTTTAATTCCAATTGTTGGCCCGAGCCTAGAAGCGGGTACAAAACAATCAAGAATAGAATTAAATATTTATGAAATAGGTTAGTCATTTTTAATTATGCAATACTAACTCAAAGGTAATAAACTTTCAAATTAAATCCAACTATAAATATTCAATACTAGCAACAGCGTGCGAGTAATGTCCCCACTTTTTTTATTGGCGTCAGCCGCATGAGGGACAGCAGCCGGCATCCCGATTGGTCGGGATACAGGCGTATGGCCCGACCCGACGAAGGAGGGGCATGCCCAAATAGCTTTTGAAATACTGATATTTATAATATTGCAAACTTTTCACTTTTCACTTTCAACTTTTCACTTTTTTTCACCCATATCCTCTTAACTTTGCCCTCGTTTTTAAAGACAATGTCACAAACAAAAAACTCCATCATATTCATATTGGCTATTGCGATAGCAGCGTCGTGCGGTAGCGACACTACTACCATTAAGCACGATATAGAACTGGCTAAAAATTTTAAAATTGACAGTGAGAAAGTAGTTAAAGTGCCCAAGACTTTACCGATCCTAAAAACAATACCTGACGTTTATGCCAACCAAGTTGCCCGTTTTATGGCGGGTTTGGCTCAGGAAGGCGACAATGAATTGAAAAATTTGGAGGGAATTAGCAAATGGCAAAAGTATAGTAAGAAATTTGACACACTTTGGCTCAAACTGGAACGTAGCCGCCTTAACAAAGAGCGTAAATGGGCTAAAACAGAAACAGCAACTCCGGATGGAGAAACAGAATTTTTATTCTATCCATTTAGTGGTGCTGATTTTATGCATGGGTATACATTTTTCCCCAATGCTAGGAAAATGGTTTTGATTGGTCTAGAACCGCCTGGTAGTTTGCCTGAATTGGAAAATTTAAAACAAGACAGTGGCAAGGTTTATTTTGGGTCTATTCAAAAATCTTTGTTCTCCGTATTGCAATGGAGTTTTTTTCGCACCAATTCGATGGCCAAAGATTTAAAAACAAAAGAACTTGATGGCACACTTCCGCTTATAATGATATTTATGGCCCGAACCGGCAATACCGTTCTTAAAGCCCAACCTATATACATTGATAGTAACGGAAAAGAAAGTTTTAAAACTTTTGCCAGCAGAAACCACAGAGGGGTGAGGATTATATATAAGTCAGCAGGGAGCGATGTAGAAAAGGAGCTGTGCTATTATAAGGCCGATATCTCGGATATGGGACTGCAGGCTGACCGTGCATTTTACAAACTATTACAAAGTTTCGATTTTCAGAGCACTTATCTCAAATCGGCATCTTACTTAATGCACAATGATTATTTCTCCACTGTGCGTACCTTGATATTGGAAAAATCGAAGTATGTATTGCAAGATGATTCGGGAATCCCATTTAGGTTTTTTAAGCCCACAAAATGGAATACCGTTTTGTATGGCACTTATGACCGTCCGATAAGCCTGTTCAAAAACCGTTTCCAGAAAGATTTTAAAGAGGCATATAGTGACAGCACAAATGTGAAACCGCTTCCGTTTGGAATAGGATATGATTGGATGGAGAATACCAGTAACTTAATGTTGGCTAAGAAAAAATAACCCTTCGACTTCACTTCGGCTGTCGCTCAGTGCAGGCTGCTCAGGGTGAAAATGTAAAATAAATACAATGAATAAATTATATATAGTCTCAATTTTAATGATGTTTGCCGCATGCAATGGTAATAATTCGAGCAACCAGGTAGGTACCGATATCGTAAACAACCCTAAAACTGCCAGTGGTAAAAAAGGCACAGGCAAAGGCCCCATGTTGAAATTTGATACTTTGGTAAAAAGTTTTGGAACCATTAAAAGTAATGCGGGCCACCCTGACTTGTTATTTAGCTTTACCAATACCGGCGACGAGCCACTGGTGATTACAAATGTGCAAGCCGCCTGTGGTTGCACCACCTCTGACTATCCCCACGACCCCATAGAGCCAGGCAAGGAATCATATATAAAAGCTACCTTCGACCCCACAGGAAAAGGCACCAAAGATGGAGAGCCACCCGTTGTCAAAACTATTTCTGTGCAATCTAACAGTAGCAAAGACCCTATGCAAGTACTCACAATTACAGGAAAAGTGATAGAGGTGATAAATTAAAAATATTTTTTTGTTGTAGGGTCATGACATGTCATGGCCCTACAACAAAAACCCAAAACATAATATAAAAATACACACAATTAACAAACCAAATGATATATAACATTATTTTAGCAGAACCAGCAGGCGGAGGAACCTCAAACATTTTATTTTTTGTAGCCATGTTTGCGGTCATTTATTTCTTTATGATTTATCCGCAGATGAAGAAACAAAAAAAGCAAAAAAAGTTTAGAGAGGAGATTATGGAAGGCACCAAAATTGTTACCATTGGCGGACTACATGCAAAAATCAGCAAAATGAATGATGATGGCACTATGATAGTGGATTGCGAAGGCACCAAATTGCGTGTTGACCGTTCAGCTATTTCGATGGAAGCTACTGAATCGTTGAACAAAGTAGAGAAGGAGAAAAAATAACCTTGTTATCTTTTTTACATAAGCGTCTTTATATAATTATAATTTGGGCGGCATTTCCAGCATTTGGTTTTGCCCAAATCACCAATCCAATAGTTCCGCCTGATAGTATCGTGCTTGATAGTATGGATGATGAGGATATAGAAGACGCTGTGGATTCTGTGTTCCATTATGAATTGCTAAGGCCAGCAGGTTTCCGATTTGACACCTTGCTGATACCCAGTAAATATTTATATAATACTTGGGACACCAATTTTGTTGACCCCTACAGGGAAAACATGGTATTGAATTTCGACTCAATTAATCTTGTTTTATGTGATAGTTCCGGGGGGTGTTCATTTGTGCAGCCCTGCACCAATGCCAGTACTTCGGGCTTCGGTTACCGGCGGTGGGGCTGGGGCTATAAGTTTCACTACGGTATAGATTTCGGTCTTAAAACGGGCGACCCAGTGTTTGCAGCATTTGATGGTGTGGTGCGGGTTTCTCAGTTTAACCCTGGGGGTTATGGCTATATGGTTATTATCAGGCACTATAATGGTTTTGAAACATTATATGGGCATTTTTCCAAGCTACTGGTATATTCGGGGCAATCAATTAGGGCAGGCGATGTGGTTGGTTTGGGTGGCAGCACCGGGCATAGTACCGGCAGCCATTTGCACTTCGAGATTCGCTATAAGGGAAAACCTATTGACCCTACGCGGTTTATTGACTTTAATACCCATGCTGTTTTAAAAGATAGCGTTACCGTTAGCACCAGTAATTTTGACCACTTGCGGCCAACACCCCAACAAATATATTGGCAAAACTATTATAAGAAACTCCACACCAAAAAAGGAAAACTATATTATACCGTTCGTCGCAACGATAATATATATAGTATTGCTACCAAGTATCATACTACTGTTAAGCGTCTCTACCAGCTCAATGGCATCAATCGCAAAACAAAGCTAAAGCAGGGAAGAAGATTGCGGGTGAGGTAGGAGTTCAGAAATGAGCCCGCCGCGGCGGGGAGTGTGGAGTGTGGAGACAAACGACTCGAGATAGCTATCTGGACAACATGACAAAAAATCAGGCGTCAGCCCTTTGTACTTGGCACCTTATACTTGATACCTTATACCCCATACTTGATACTAAAAAAAGGCAAGCCTATAAGCCGGGTTCTGTGTACTCCTGTCATTAATCTAGTATAGCTGTTGCCAACTATATCGTGCAGCCTACCCTCCCCTGTGTGCCCATGTGCATGGGCCGCCGCAGCGGGCCACTGCTTCCGGGGGTTTATTTGGCCTTGCAACCCATAAGGTTTGTAATGCCCCGCAATGTTGCCACGCGGGCGGTGGGCTCTTACCCCGCCATTTCACCCTTACTCCGATCCCGAAGCATCGGGACGGAGCGGTTTATTTTCTGCTACACTATCTGTTACCTTTCAGTACCTCTCTGTTAGAGAGTATGGTGCCCTATGTTGCCCGGACTTTCCTCTCCGTTCCGAAGTCTCGGAACGGAGCGACAGGACAGCTTGCCTTGCCACAAAAGTAACTTATATAGTGTGGCAGGCAAAATAAAAATGGTTTTTACTGTGGCTTTGTATTTAATTTGCAGCCCAGATGCTCACAGTTCCCCAAATAAACTATCTCAATATTTTGCTCATGATTGCATCGGCTGCGGTGGCCATGGTGATACCTTTTGAGCTTTTCCTTTTCTCTTATGCAGTGCTAGGTCCTTTGCATTATCTCACTGAAATATCGTGGTTGCATAAAAAAGGATTTTATATAAAAGGCAAATATGATTATATAATTTTATTGGTGCTGGGTTTAATGGTAACTATTGCTTTTATATACCCGAACAACCAACCTATTTCAGGGCAGAACTATGTTTTTGCCGCATTTGTGGTAGGCATTGCACTTATATTTTTACAAACCTGGTATTTGAAATTATTCGTTGCGGCCATGGCGGTATTGGTAGGTTTTATGATACAGGACAATTATTTTTATATCATGTTTTTTGCCATATTTTTACCTACACTTATTCATGTATATATATTTACAGGTTTGTTTATAATACATGGTGCACTGCGAAGCAAAAGTGTATCTGGTTATTTGTCTATGATTGTATTTATATTATGTACCCTTTCTTGTTTTTGGATTGGTGTGGGAGCAGAAAACGCCGTGAGTGTGAAAATGCAAAAAATATATGAATCGTTTATGGGAATGAGCAGAGGTGTGATTACTTTTTTCGGCATTGACGGGCATACACAGGACATGGATGATTTTAATAAAATGACGAATTCCTATCTTTTCTTTGGCGAAAAACCGGTGATGCTGATGCGTTTTATTGCTTTTGCCTATACTTACCATTACCTCAATTGGTTTTCAAAAACCAGTATTATTAAATGGCACCAGGTTTCCACACTTCGCTTAATGATTATTATAACACTATGGATCTTTTCCGTATTTTTATATTTTATGGATTACAACAAAGGATTAAAAGTATTATACTTTTTAAGTATGGTACATGTGTTCCTGGAATTCCCATTAAATATTCGCAGCTTTACTGGGATAGGAGAAGAAATTAAAGGACGGTTTACAAGAAAAAAAATAACAGCTTAACGATATAACTCATGCATTTTAGTATTACCCTTGTCATCATTATTGTAACTGCAATTACAAGCATTTCAGCCTTTAGTAACAGGGTGTTGTTGGATAAGATGATGTTCAATGCTTATATGGTAAAACACCGCAAAGAATGGTGGCGTTTTTTTACCTCCGGATTTATCCATGCTGATTATGTGCATTTGGCTTTGAACATGTTTGTATTATATAGTTTTGGTTCTTTTCTAGAAGAAGCATATACAGAATTTTTCGGCCAAAATGCATCTTATTATTTTATTGCTTTATATGCACTTTCACTGGTAGCATGCGAAATTACTAGCTACCGTAAGAATATAAACAATGTAAATTATAATTCATTGGGGGCATCGGGAGCAGTTTCGGCGGTAGTGTTTGCCTGTATTATAATAGAACCTTTTTCTCAGTTGTCAGTTTATGGTATTAAAATGCCTGCTGTAATTTACGGACTATTATACTTGGGGCTGGAGTTTTACCTGAACAAAACCAACCGCACCAATATTAACCACACCGCACATATAGAAGGGGCTCTGTTTGGAATTGGATTTACCATTGTTACCAAACCCGCACTGTTTTCTAATTTTATAGAACAAGTGAAGAACTACGTGGGGTAGGAAGATTTACGATTTACGATTTACGATTTACGATTTACGATTTACGATTTACGATTTACGATTTACGATTTACGATTTACGATTTACGATTTACGATTTGGCTGACGCATGATTGCGACTGTAATACTGAACGTAGTCGAAGCATGCTGACGCCTGATTGGAGCTACGGTAAAAAAATCGTAAATCCGCAATCGTAAATGATAATGGTCGTATAAAGTGATGCTATTCACACATTGTGCAAAACTGCGGAAAGGCTTGGTGCTTGTTTTTTCGTTAATTTTGCAATAAACAAAAATGACCAAATTATGTCCAAAAAAATTATACTATATATACTTTTACTTTTTTCGTGTAACTATATAATTGCCCAAACCCAAAGTGCGGATTTTTATTTGGGCCTGGGTGAAAAAGCTGAGAAAAATAAAAGCTTAACCAATAGGTTAGACTCTGCATTATACTATTACAAATATGTATTGGACAATTACCCAACCTTTAGGCAGGAATGTTCGCGGGCCATGTTCAGGATTGCAGGTGTACTGGAAAAAGACAGTATCAATGAATCTATACGTTGGTATAACCGTATTATTGGTTCATCCAATGTAAATGACAAAGACAAAGGGATGGAAGTATTAGAAATATATGCAAATTACCGACATAACTCATGCCTGCGGATGGCTACCTTATATAATCGCAAACGAAACTATGAAGAAGCATTACAGTGGTTGTACAATGCACAATATGTATATAAATACGAAACCGATATTGGCACCGCCTTCGAAAATAAAATGGTATCCATTGCCACTATTAAATTTGAAAGCTATAAAAATCTGGATTTTCAGGATAGTGCCACCTATGCCCTCGTTCATAAACTGTTGGACAATGATATCAGATATTATTTACCCGGTATGGACGAATCGAAAAGCAATGCCATAGACCATTATACCAAAGTGGCCAAGATAGCCGTAAAATACATTGAGCAAACCAGGGGCAAAGACGAATTTAAACTAGCGTTTAATGCTGCACTGAAAAAACTAAAAGTGAAGAAAGACAAAGACCGCAAAGCCGAAAAACTATATTATGCCACATTCAAGTTATATAATATTGAATACCGCATTCATTCCTCAAAACCAAAACACAGAAAGATAGAGTTTATGAACGAAATTAAGCAAACTGCTTTTTATACTTTGTTGAACGAGTAGGATAATGTATTTTTGAATTCAGAATTACACTCCAATGCTCAACGATATTCTCTCTAAAATTGATTCCTTAAAACAGGAGTTTGAATCTTTACACCCATTGAAAGGTGTTGACAGGGAAAGGCTTTGGAAAAAAATTAGGTTAGAATGGGACTATAATTCTAACCATATGGAAGGTAGCACTCTTACCTATGGTGAAACAGAATTGTTGTTATATAAAGGCGATACTATAGGGAATCATACAATTCGTGAATATGATGAAATGAAAGGGCATGACCTGGCTTTGCACATGGTGTACGAATATGCTGATGATAAAGAACGGGGACTTAACGAATCATTTATTAGGCAGCTTAACAAAACTATTTTAAAAGAACCTTTTTGGAGCCCAGCTATTACTGCTGATGGACAACCCACACAAAAACAAATAATTCCTGGTGAATATAAATCCACACCTAATTCCGTTAGAACAGCAACTGGTGAAATATTTAATTATCCAAGTCCAGAGGATACCCGAATACAAATGCCTGAATTGATTGAATGGTATAAAGAGAATTTAAATTTGCATCCCGTTTTATTAGCTGCTGAAATGCATTACAGATTGGTGAGCATCCATCCATTTGATGATGGCAATGGCAGAGTGTCTAGACTTATTATGAATTATATATTGATTAAACATGGTTATCAGCCAGCTATTATCAAGTCAAAAGACAAACAAAACTATATACGCTGCCTCAACTTGGCTGATACTATTGGGATGGAAGCCTTTCATAACTATATAGCAGAACAGGCCGAATGGAGTTTAAAGCTTTCGATAAAAGCTGCAAAAGGAGAGAATATAGAAGAGGCCGACGATTTGGATAAAGAGATTGATTTGTTGAATCGGGATTTTAAAAATAAGGAAGTTGTTCCTGAAGAGTCTTATGAATATAAGATTAGCTTATTGAAAAAATCTTTTATACCAATCATGGAAACTGCTTATAATAAGATGTCAAAATTTAATAACATGTTTGCTCATCATAGCTCTACTTTTTATCCAATACAAAATAATTTAAAAAAGGGGTTAGGATATGGCCATATAGAAGGCCATACTGCTGAACAGCTAATTGGTTCAATCAACCAAAATATATCGTTATCTCAATATTCCTATGAATATGACCTATCCGAATTTTTAAAAAATGGACCTAATGTATTTAGTTGTCGCCTATCTTTTAGTTTTCAATTTGATAAATACAAATATTCTGTCATTGATAATAAAAACCAAGTAATTTATGAAAAAAAATACAATGAATTTCTAACCCTAGAAGAAATGGAAAAATTGGTAAACGATGGCGTTAGAAATGTATTAGAAACTATCAAGCAAAATACTGGCAAATAAATGCAAAACCATTTCGAATTCTATGGTCTGCCTGTCCAACTCAATTTAGACTTGGCCAATCTCAAACAAAAGTTTTTTGAAATAAGTAGAACTTACCATCCCGATTTATTTGCTAACAGCACCCCAAGTGAACAAGAAAAAGCTTTGGAAATTAGTACGCAAAACACCATTGCCTATAAAACTTTGCTCAATGATAACTCAAGGCTGGAGCACCTCCTTCATTTATATCATACCGATACCAATCAAACCCTCCCTCCTACTTTCCTTGGCCAAATGATGGACCTGAATGAGCAAATTGATGAGGTAACTCCAGAAACAAGAGATGGATTGGTAGCAGAAATTAGAGAACTCCAGAACCAGTTTGAAGTGGAAATGCATTCACTTTTTGAAGCATTCGATACCGCAGCCGAAGCAGACAAGACTTCCATTTTACTAACCCTAAACCAATTGCATTTAAAAAATAAATATTTGTTGCGATTGAACGAAAGCCTCAATACTTTTGCAGCTGAATAATACCAATTATTTAATGCCCGGATGGCGGAATTGGTAGACGCGTTGGTCTCAAACACCAATATTGCAAGATGTGCCGGTTCGACCCCGGCTCCGGGTACTAAGCGGGACTTTTCAATATAATTTTGATTAGTCCCGTTTTTTTTCTCGAAGCCATTACTAAACCTTGTGGAAACAAAGTATTCTGGAATATTTGTTTTGGGTAATAACCGCCAGACTCCCATGCTGGAGCGAGATTCGAAGCAAGTTTACAAGTGAAATCAACCAGTTCTTTTGTGTTCGATAATTTTTGATCCAGTTTTTCATACTCACTTAAAAGATTATTTTTTTTATTAGTATTTTTTTCGAAAATTCTTCATATACATCTAACACAACTGATCCAACAGCATGCGTTTTTCATCAAGTTATATAACTCTGTTTCCACCTCATTTATTTTTAGAGATAATGCTTTTTTCTAATTTGTGTTGCTTTCAGTTAAGTTTTCGAAAGTATATAATAATTGAGTAGTAAGAGGTCCAAGATATTTAGTTTGTATAGTATACATATTTAACAATTCACGAAATTATTTTAGCACTCCTATTTACCTTAATACCCATCTTGCATGATATAAATCATAGTCCAAGCATGATTGCCATCAGTTACTTTTAATTAAATCGTTCCCAATTTTGTCCCACTAAAATAGGAGCAAACAACTTATTGTATTACCAATATAATAAGTTAATAAAAAATTGGGGAATATACTAAAATGGAAAAATTATTTGATCTAGATTTCAGCAGGTGGGAGGTCCTTCTACTTTCTTTGATACCAGCACTGGTTAATATAGGAATATTTCTGTATGTGTACTTACGGCTACCTGCAAATAGGACCAATCATTTTTTTTCCATATTCGTGCTATTGATGGGCTTATGGCAAATGGGTGAAGGGTTTATTAGGCTGAGCACTAATGTTGAAACAGCTTCAGAGTGGTACAGGATTTCTAAGATGCCGCTAATGTTCATTGTTCCCTATGGTATTCTCTTTACGCTTTATTATTCTAAAATACACAAAAAGTCAACACTGAAATTTATTTTTTTAACTCTGTTTCTGCCTGCCGCAATTTGTTCTTTTTTTATGTTCGCAAGACTCAATGAATTAACCATCAAAAAATCTGAACAGTGGCACTGGATAGGAAACCCAGAGCCTACCCTTGTCAACATGGTAATATATCTTGTAATAGGCATATCAGCTTTGTCAATGCTGGTTTTATTGTGGTGGCTATATATAAAAACCAATAAGGATAAAACACGGAAGAAGCAACTGTTATTGGTTGCTGCAGGGTTCACATTGCCGGTTGTATCAGGCATTATATTGGAAATTATATTACCCGTGATATTGGGAATGGATGATGTGCCAGTTGCAAATTCTCTCTTTACCATATTCTCCATTACTTCGCTAATTGCTATAGCGAAATACGATATGCTTGATTTTTCACCTAAACACAATTGGGACCAGATAATAGAAACGATGAACGAGGGTATATTGATAGTAAACAATAGCGATGAGGTGATGTACGCCAATAAAATGTTCTGCGAAATAGTGGGTTACAAATTTGATGAAATAAAGGGCAAAGTTGCCCGTGAATTATTTACTGAGGGCGACGATAATAAACATATCGAGCAAATGATTGATGAAAGAAAAAACAATAAATCAAGCAAATATGAATTACAGATAAAAACAAAGTCCGGTGAAAAAATATGGGTGGCAATGAGCGGCTCTCCTTATTTAGATCAAGAAGGGAAAGTGATAGGTTCTATAGGGATACATACAAATATAAACAATCTGAAAAAAGCAGAATCGCTTTTTCGTACACTCATAGAAAACAATTATGATGCAATAGAACTGTCGGACAAAAACCTTGCACCGATATACCAAAGTCCATCGGTAGAAAAAATACTTGGCTGGACCCTGAGTGAGAGAAAGGAGCTGCATGAAGGCATCAGCCTTGTGCACCCGGAGGACAGCGAGGCAATGAAAGCAAAAGTAAAAGAGGTGATGGAAAACCCTAGCAAACCAGTGTACAACACGTTCAGGATGCGGCACAAAGAAGGGTATTATATACTGATAAAAGGAACGATTACCAATATGCTGGATGACCCCAATATTAATGCACTTGTATCTAATTTCCGCGATGTGACCAAAGAAAAGGAAGCCGAAGACAAGCTGAGACAAAGTATGAAAGAAACATCGGACTACAAATATGCGTTGGACGAATCATCCATCGTATCAGTAACGGACAAAAATGGAATCATCAAATATGTGAACGATAATTTTTGCAGGATAACGAAATACAGCAAGGAGGAATTGATCGGGCATGACCTTCAGATTATTACCTCTGGCAATCACCCCAAGGAATTTATGAGGAGCATGTGGAGCACTATTGCCAGTGGTAATGTGTGGCGGGGTGAAATAAACAGCAAGGCTAAGGACGGCACCTTTTTTTGGGTGGACACTACCATAGTCCCTTTCTTGGATGAAATGGGAAACCCCTATCAATATCTGGGGATACGGAATGACATTACAGAGAAAAAACTTTCTGAGGAGAGGATAGAATTTGACAGGAACAATATCTCATCACTGATAAACAATACCAACGACCTGATGTGGAGCGTGGACAAAGATCTAAAACTGGTAACCTCCAACAACGCATTCGACAAAACAGTCGAACAAATGTCGGGCAATATTATATCAAAAGGCAGCGATGTGCTTGCTGAAGGGTTTACCGAGGAACATTTGAGCCGCTATAAGATGTTTTATAAAAGGGCTTTGGCCGGGGAAGTTTTTACCGAAATAGAACATCTAGATTTTCCCGAAGATTTTTGGTCAGAGGTATCCTTTCACCCAGTTCTCAAAGGAGAGGACATTGTGGGGACAGCCTGTTTTTCCCGCAATATAACCGACCTGAAAAAATCTGTAAAAGAAACATTTGACATGATCGAGATACTGCAGAACAGGAACAAAGACCTTCAGCAGTTTTCTTACATAGTGTCGCACAACCTTCGCTCTCCCATTGCAAAGATATTGGGCCTGGCACAGATATCCAGGATTGACCCAGACCAAAAAATAATAGGAAAAACCATATTAGAATGCGTGGAAGATGAGGTAAAAAACCTGGACAATGTGGTCAAAGATATGAACACCATCATATCCATTCGCGACATGTGCAACAAACAGAAAGATTATGTTGTTTTTAAAAAGGAACTTGAGCTGATTTCACAAGTACTGGAAAACCAGATTGCAGAGAGCAATGTTGTTATTACCAGCAATTTTTGCGATACCAAAGGTATCATAACTGTGAAAAGCTATATATACAGTATTATGTTCAACCTGATGTCCAATGCTATTAAATACCGGCAGCCCGATGTGCAA
>JAYVCI010000090.1:0-8227 GCA_043750035.1 Chitinophagaceae bacterium | reverse complement strand
CCCAGAGGGGGGGGAATTACAGAGTATGAGACAACTTCCAATACTGTAAAGCTAAACCAAGCTATTACTATTAATGGGATAATGTAGATTTTTTTCATTTTGTTTTTTTTGATTTGATTAAAAAAGTTTTGCAAATTTAGTGACTTTCCACTGACAATTTTAGTTGCCTGTGTAAAAAAATATTTTCAGCCTTTCAGCACAAGCTCAGTAACGCACTCCACATGGTGTGTATGCGGGAACATATCAACGGGCTGTACCCTGCGAACCTCATACTTGTCAAGCATCAGGGCTAAATCTCTAACTTGCGTGGCAGGGTTGCAGCTTACATACACAATACGCTTGGGGGCCAACTCCAAAATCTTTTTCACCACATCGGGGTGCATGCCACTGCGGGGTGGGTCGGTAATGATTAAATCGGGGGCTCCATTTGCGGCTACAAAATCTTCGTCCAAAACTTTCACCATATCGCCTGCAAAAAATTTTGCATTACTCACTTTGTTGATGCTTGCATTTTCGTAAGCATCGTCCACTGCTTCTTGCACATATTCAATTCCCGTTACCTGCTTGCAAAGTTTAGATATATATAAACCAATAGTGCCAGTGCCCGAGTATAAATCATATACATTTTCATCGCCCTGCAAATTGGCAAACTCTTTTGTGGTTTCATACAGTTGCAAAGCTTGTGCAGGATTGGTTTGGAAAAATGATTTGGGATGGATCTTAAATTTATAATCCCCCAAGGTTTCAGTGAGGAATTTATCGCCACTATAATGTATCATTTCAATACCATCATAGCTGTCGTTTGTTTTTTCATTAACAGTATAATACAAACAACTAATCTGCGGAAATGCTTGCTGCATAAGAGTTAGCATAGTTTCAATGGCTACTTTATCATTGTTTGCAAATATTACCAATACCATCCACTGCCCATCTAATGTATTGCGAAACATTACCTCACGCATCAGTCCCGTGTTTTGTCTCAGGTCGTAAAAACTATATCCCAATTCCAAACTTTTATCACGCAAAAAATTTCGCATCTCATTGTGCAAAGGGTGCATGAGATGGCATTCGTTTACATCAAATACTTTATCAAATTTATTAGGGATATGGAACCCCAAAGCTGGCTTGCCCAAATGCTCTGGATTGTTTTTATCGAACACTTCCATATAAGCTTTATTCGTATTGGAATATTGCAGTTTATTTCTATAATACTTGGTGCTTTTTGAAGCTATAATAGGGAGCATTTCTTTATAAGGAATTTTGCCTGTGCGTTCGTATGCATCCACTATTTGTTGGTGTTTGTATTTTAGTTGGGTATCATAATTCATCTGCTGCCATTTGCAGCCGCCACATATATGATAATGCTCGCAAAATGGTTCCACCCTATTGGGCGATGCACGGTGAATTTCAGTAATAGTTCCCCATACTGCTTTTTTATCTTCTTTATATATACGCACATCCACCAAATCGCCGGGCACGGCCTTGTCAATAAACACCACCATATTGTCCCTGCGTGCTATGCTCTGCCCCAAGCCGCCCGAGTTGGTTACTTCTAGTTGTTCGAAAATTTGGTTTATATATATTTTTTTACTGCGACGGCCCATGGGTGCAAAGATAAGCAGTCAGTGGTTAGTAATCAGCAGCAGGGTCACGACATGTCGTGACCGTACCTGATGTTGTATCTGAAAAGTAGAGTATATTTGCATGTAAATTAAAAACCATTGAGGCAAGTTATAAAGGTATATTTTATCGTTGTTTTGTTTGTTATTTATATATCATGCAAGAAAGATATTGAGATTACAAAAGAGAGAACAGAAGACGAAATTTTAGCACAGTACTTTAATAAGGATTTTGCCAATTTTAATTATGCAAACCAGGCATTGCCCTCCTTTTTCAACAATCAATTTGTTACGATACAAAACAATACCCCATCAACTAACCCTACTACCAATTGGGGTGCACTACTTGGCAGGGTTTTATTTTATGATAAATTTCTTTCCATAAATAATACGATTGCGTGTGCATCATGTCACAAACAAGAATTTGGATTTACTGATACGGCCCAATTTAGTGCTGGCTTTAATGGTGGATTTACAAAACGCCATTCCATGTCGCTAATTAATGCAAAGTATTATATTAATGGGCGATTTTTTTGGGATGAAAGAGCTGCTACGCTTGAAGACCAAGTGCTACAGCCTATACAAGATGCGGTAGAGATGGGGATGGATTTGAAAAACCTTGAATTGAAATTAAGAAAGACAATGTATTATCCCATACTTTTTAAAAGAGCTTTTGGAGATACTGTAATTAGTTCAGTCAGAATTTCAAAAGCATTGGCACAGTTTGTAAGGTCTATTATTTCCTACCAATCAAAATATGATGAAGGGCGTAACCAAGTTGCTAATAGAGAGGTAGATTTTCCCAACTATACTGCTGAAGAAAATATAGGTAAAAATATTTTTTTACAAAATAACAAAGTAAATTGTTTTGGATGCCACAACACCGATGTATTTGTGTTGGACAACGCGAGAAACAATGGAATAAAATTAAATAATATAGATTCTGGAATTTATGTTCATACAAAAATGAATACCGATTTGGGAAAATTTAAAACATCGTCATTAAAGAATATAGGGCTGCGGAAAAGATATATGCACGATGGGAGTATTATAGGATTGGACCAAGTGATTAACCATTATAATTTTAATATTTTACAAAATCCGAACCTGGACTCCCATTTAAAAAACGGCACAGGTGACCCTATTCAAATGAATTTGTTACCTCAAGAAATAAATGCTTTAAAAGCGTTCTTAGAAACGCTTACCGATTATAAATTAATAAAGGACGAAAAATATAAAAATCCTTTTAAGTAGTACGGGTGCATATAATAAAAAATCAATGCACCATCTTATTGGCACAGTAACTACTGGCAAACGCATCGGGTTTGGCCTTGAACACAAAACCCATGCTTAGTATATAACCCATGGCCTCGCTTAGTGCGGTATTCGATTTAAAGGAAGGATTGGTATTGATATCGGCGTGTACTTCTAAGTCAACATTATATTGCTCTAATAACTGGCAAAGTTTATATGCAATATCAATTGACATAGCCACTTCGGTAATCATCCGTTCTTTAATGCCCATTTGCTGGCGTTTTTTATCCATGCTAATGAACATAAACCCGCCTCGTTTTTCACGCACAAAAACTATCACAGTGGCAAACTCAATTACCTCGCCCTTTACCTGCGAATCGGTACCGATACATACTTTTAGTTTGTGGCCTGCAGCGGTTTCTGCAAGGAGTGTTTTTTCAACCTCGAGTATAATATCATTTTTGATTTTTTCTCCGTTAAATCTTCTCCATTCCATACAGTTTACGAAATTAATTTGGCGAAAAGTAAAACGTAAACATGAACAATACATTAAAATAGAACATTTTAATTTTCAACAAGTTGTAAACCAGTTTGTTTAATATCACTTATTCACGTTGGCGAATGCCCTATTTTTGAAATATTTTTAATGAATATAAACTACCAAGGTCATACCATAAAGATATTTACGCACCCGCACCGGAGCTACACTTTCGATACTTATATGCAGAATCACCAGGATGTAATAAGTTGGAGTGATGCCTATAAATGCGAGGGAATGCTGTGCAGCACCTCGGGCTATGATGCATTCGACCCGTGGGTATGGGCACAATATCTGTGCGGACATACTTCAATCTCTCCATTTATAGCAATCAATCCTATATATATTCACCCATTTGCTGCTGCCCGCAAAATTTTTTCGTTAAGCAAATTATATAACAGAAAAATATATATCAATTGCGTAACCGGTTCAGCCCAAGCCGATTTGAACCAACTGAATGATTCGCTCACACATGCTGAACGATATGATAGGATGGGAGAATATATAGAAATACTGCAACTGTTTTTTGCAACCAAAGGCCCTGTAAGTTTTGAAGGGAAGTACTATACTATTATACAAGCATCATTAGAAGGACAGTTTGATGCTGAAATTTATCCTGAACTCACAGTGGCAGGAGAATCGGAAAATGCTTCAAAGCTTAGGGAAAAACTTGGTTTGCCACAATTGTAAATGTTACCGTCTGATATAGAAATGTTTCCGCAACTGCAAGGCAAAAGTGTGGCGTTAGGTATTATAGCCCGTCCAACAAATGCAGAAGCTTGGGAAGCTGCCAACCAATTATATCCCAATGACCGATATGGGCAGAAACTCTTAAAAATGTCGATGGTCGGGAACCAGACTGACTGGAAAGACCGATTGAATACAGAAATGGAAACCGAAGTGTTTGAAAAATTTCCACAATATTGGCTCGGCCCATTCAAAAACAAATATGCCGATTGCCCTTATTTGGTGGGAAGTTATGAGGAGATCAAAGAAATCATATCCATATTGTGTGAGCATAAAATACACTCGATGGTGCTCACAATTAAGAATGAGGAGGAGTTTGGTATTATTAATAAATTATTTAGGGAGATAGAAAAATCTGTGTCTTAGTTCTCTTAGCCCGTCATTGCGAGGAGCAGTGTGTTAGCATGTGTGCGGAGCGACGAAGCAATCTCAGGCCGAGCAGTATTCCCTGAGATTGTCAATAAGAGTTTTCCATTGCCCTGCCCTTCAGGGCGGGGTAGCAAGAATAAAAGTTTTTCTTATAATTATGCAAGAAGTCTAATATATTTTTGCAGCCAATTATAAAAACACAAAGCATGTCAGGACCCATATCACAATTTATCGAAAAAAATTATTTGCACTTCAATGCTGCGGCATTGGTTGATGCATCAAAAGCCTACAAAGTCCACTTGGAAAAAGGTGGCAAAATGATGATTACCCTTGCCGGAGCCATGAGCACTGCTGAACTTGGCATTAGCCTGGCCGAGATGATACGCCAAGGCAAGGTGGATATTATTAGCTGCACCGGTGCCAATTTGGAAGAGGATATTATGAACTTGGTTGCCCATAGTCATTACAAACGTGTGCCCAATTACCGAGATTTAAGTCCGGATGACGAATGGGAATTATTGGAACAAGGATTTAATCGTGTTACTGATACATGCATCCCCGAAGAAGAAGCTTTTCGCCGCATACAGAAACATATATATAAGCAATGGAAAGATGCACAAGAAGCAGGAATTAGTTTTTTGCCCCATGAATATATGTATAAGATGTTGTTGAGTGGCGAGATGGAACAATATTATGAGATTGATCCAAAGAACAGTTGGATGCTTGCTGCGGCTGAACGAAACCTCCCTATCATATGCCCGGGCTGGGAGGACAGTACGATGGGAAATATATTTGCCAGCTATTGTATAAAAGGCGAACTTAAATCGACCACCATGAAATCAGGAATTGATTATATGGTGTGGTTGAGTGAGTGGTACCGCAATAATTCAGCGGGACAAGGTGTCGGATTTTATCAAATAGGTGGTGGTATTGCGGGCGATTTCCCTATATGTGTAGTGCCGATGATGTACCAAGATTTGGAATGGCATGATGTACCTTTTTGGGCGTATTTCTGTCAAATATCAGATTCAACCACAAGTTATGGAAGCTATAGTGGTGCCGTACCCAATGAAAAAATTACCTGGGGCAAACTCAGCAAAGAAACGCCCCGATTTATTGTAGAATCGGATGCGTCGATTGTGGCACCATTAATGTTTGCTTATATATTGGGACAATAATTAGGAAGTGGCAAAAGACCCAACTAAAATATCAGATAGCATGCAGCAAATGCTGAACAGGTTCAAACTAAAAGAACCGATGGCAAGGTATGATATTATGACTACTTGGGAAAACATCATGGGCAAGGTAGTTGCCAAGCACACGCTAAAAATATATATCAAACAAAAATGTATGTATGTGCATTTGGATAGCAGTGTACTGAGAAATGAATTTGAAATGAGCAAAACAAAGATAATTGAATTGGTAAACAAAGAAGCAAAAATGAAACTGATTGCTGATGTGATGTTCTTATAGTACATGGTGAAATATATATATATTATACTTGCTTCGTTTTGTTTTATGGCATTTACCGGCCAGCAAGATTCTTGTATAATGTTTGAGAAAAAAGAATTTGACTTTGGTCTATTAAAAGCCCCTTGGGAAAAGACCGCTATTTTTAGATTTAAAAATAATTCATCAGATTCTGTTAAGATTAAAAGCTCTCATGTTCATTGTGGCTGCACCACCGTTAAATATCCACCATATTATATACAGCCCGGCAAAACAGATTCAGTTATTGTAAAGTTTTTTCCGCAAAAATGGCTGAATGGCAGTGCAGAAAAAGAGGTAACTTTACATACCACCTGCCCAACAGATTCTATTATTGTACTCACTATTAAAGCTGAGGTACAGATTTATTAAACTATATATATTATTACATGTATCAACTCAAATTTTCAAACATCAGCAACCTAACCTTAGCCCGCTTTGCTGCGGCAGCCATGGCCGATTGGGTGGGTTTTTGTTTTGATTCGGAATCTAAACATTATATAAATGTATTAAAAGCCAAAGAAATTGCAGGATGGCTAACCGGTCCAAAATATATAGGAGAGTTTAACAACGGCGATTTTGAAACCATACAAGGAGTTTGTGGCATTTTATCGTTGGATGGCATACAAATTCCGCTCAATGCTTTCGATGAAAAATTATTAGATTTAGAAAAAGAAATATTTGTGAATGTAGAATTGAATAATGAGAATTTTTTAGCACAGCAATCGATTTTAAAAATACTTCCATCCTTTAAAATAAATTATATATTTACTGGAAAATATATGCCCGATTATGATAGTTTTTTACATGAATTTTCAGCAACAAAAAAAATATATTTAGGTTTTGAATTTGAACAAGGACTATATAACACACTGGCAAAAAATATCAGCCCAACTGGTTTCCAAATATCTGGAGAACCAGAAGAAAAGGCTGGCATGGGTGATACGGAAGTTTTGAATTTGCAATTGGAGGAAATGAGGTCTAATTGCTAATCAATCAAACCCTGATCAATGCAAAGCTATCTTTTAGGGGTGGAAGCAGGCGTTGCTAAAGTGTTTTCTCCTGCTTTTCTTATAACTTGGTAATTTTCGTGGTTTATTCTAACTGCTTTAACTTCCCAATCAAACTCATAGTTTCCATCACCATTAAATAATTCCAATACTTCAAACCCATCAAGATTTTTAATTTCAACCGCTAAACCTTTCGATTTCCCAGAAATAGGGGTTAATATTACCGTATAACTATTATTACCTTTTACAAGATTAAAGTGTTCAGGAAATACTACTAGTGCCTTCCCATTTGTTAGCTTTGACGTTCCTCTAATATAAGCTGCTGCTTCTGGTCCTTCTACACAAGCATACCATATTTCCTTAGTAGAATCAATAGGATGCTTCATTCTAAAACTCTTTGTATCTCCCCAAATTATCCCGTCTCCCCATTTGTCAACATATAAACCTGCCTGTTCGCTACTATTATAATCGCATACTGCAAATCCACCATTTTGAGGGTAATTTATTAAACTGGTAGTCTTAGTAAGCCGACTTCCTGTATTACTAAACCCCCAAAAGCCTCCACCTTCACCAGTGTTAATTGGCCCCATCTCTGCAATTTTTGTGTAGTTTGAATCATACAATTGAATTTGCCCTTCATTGTTTGAAGTATTCCACATAGTCATTGTCGTTTGCCCAGATTCATTATAAAGTCTAATCTTTCCTCCATCATTATCCCCTCCCACATATGTGTAAGTATTGCCATTTGTTGGATAGTTAAATAAAGCCGCCCCAGTGCTACTGCCACTTGCACTTGTAATTAACCTAATCCCCGGTCTGTTGTTGGAATCATTTATCGTGAATTCCGTGAGGTTGTTATCTTTTACTATTTCAATTCTTTTATTATTTGAGGTATCATTATATGATAATGAATTGCCATCGAATTTCCAATATTTATCACTCCCTGATGATACAGGGTTTGTAATTGTGAAATTTGGATATGAACCACTTACGGTTAGATTGTTACCAACGATTGTTACAATTTTATCAGGTGCTGTATTTGTGACAATTCCACCTGAAATAGAAATACCGTTACCGGCACTTAATGATGAGCCTGATTTTTCTGCATACATTGCATAAGGAACTGAAAGAAATTGCGAGGTGCCCATAACAGTATAGTTGCTGTTGCACTTGTCATCCATTTCCACTTTTAGCCAGCGGCT
>JAYVCI010000089.1:0-2948 GCA_043750035.1 Chitinophagaceae bacterium | reverse complement strand
ATCGCACCTGGGCAGCGACCTTACCAAAATAGAAAACGAGATAGACAAAATACTGATAAACAAACCAGCAGCAAAAGAAATAACAGCCGATGATATTGAACGCTATGTGGGTATTAGCAAAGAGTTTAATGTGTTTGAACTGCAAAGTGCCATAGGTCAACGCAATTTTTCCAAAGCATTAAAAATAGTGAACAACATGGGAGAGGGCAGTGGCAAAAATTCCATCATACCTACCATAAGTTTATTATATGGATATTTTGCCAAACTATACATATTACAGCACCTGCCCGATAAGGGAAACAATAAAGCCGTTGCCGATGCACTGGGTATAAGTTTTTACCACGCCGATGATTATAAAAATGCAGCACGCAACTATGCAAAAGGCAAAATAGAAAAAGTGATGGCAGCCCTGCTCAACTTCGATCTGCGGGCCAAAGGGGTAGGCGATACCGGCACCCCCGATAAGGAACTATATAAAGAAATGTTGGCCCACATTATGGCCTGATGCAACCATTTTTCTGTAAAAATTGTTATACAGGTGCAATATCCCCTAAAAAAGCATTTAATTTGCAACCCTAAAATCACCATTAACTAAACATGAAAAAATTAATTACTCTTATTGCTTTGGTACCCATGCTAACATGGGGTCAAACACAATTACTGCCAGCAGGCAAATTCATTAAAATGACACCCAGAACCGATGCGGTTTTCCCAAACCCAAGCCCAAAGGTGGTAACATCCAACAAAACATCCGGAACAAATTCAGCAGCAGGTTCCCAAACCATTGGCCGCACAGAGTATGATCTTCAATCGAATGCCGCAGTTGCCCGTCGTATTATAAAACACCCGGGCAATAAACTTAGTATAGTATGGACCACCGCCAGCGATGCCACACCTTGGCCCAGCCGTGGCAGTGGCTACAACCATTACAATGGTACCACCTGGGTACAAACAGACCTAGACCTTACAAAAAACAGGATCGAAAACCAACGTGTAGGCTGGCCCAATATTGGTGTAATAACCGAAGGTGGCACCGTGCAAGAGTATGTACTGGCACACAATGTATCAACCACAGGCCTTGCAGGTGGGTTTATGTTCTCTAAAAATGGGGGTATCGGCAACGGTTCGTTTGCAGGTTCAGTTGTATTAGATGATTCTTATGATGCCACCCAATCGCCCGGCCCAATATGGGGGCGTACCGCGGTACTAAAAAATAAAATATTTATGATAGCCACCTACTCCGATTCAAATGCTGTACAGTCTAAAACTTTTGTACAGGGGGGAGTTAAAGGGCCTACTGTTTACTCAATATATGATGCCACCAGCAAAACATGGACGGTAAAAAACCAAAACCTGCCAGGATACGACTCGGTTAGGTACCGTGGAGCCAGTGGTGATGAATATGCTGTTGATGCAAATGACAAAATTGTTTCTTATGTTATTGGTGGTGTAGGTTCCGATCTTGCTTTATGGAAATCATCAGACGAAGGACAGAACTGGACAAAAATAATTATTGATTCATTTACACGTGCATTGCCAATTCCCAGAGGATCTGAATTGGTAGCTAATAATGGCTCAGTGCATGTTATAGTTGACAAAAACGATGTCACCCATGTATTCTATCCAATTTTAGCTTTAAGCTATGATTCTATTAGAACAGTAAATGGCGTTACTGATACTCCTCGTTTTTACAATTATTCTACAGGTATAAATGGTATTATGCATTGGATGGACAAAATAGACCCAAGTACAAACACTTACTATCCAGCTAATATAATTGGGCAAGCAATTGACATAGATGCCGATGGAGCATTAACCTACCAAGCCAATGCAAGGAATACACAATTCGGAGGTTATGGCCAAGCACTTAACTTTAGCCAAACCAATATAGTAAGTGCTATAGTATCGCAACCATCAGCTTCAATAGATGACAGTGGTATTATATATGTTACTTATGTATCGTTGGTAGAGCTTGATGAAAATACAGGCGATGAAGAAAACTTCCGCGATATATATGTTGTTTATTCGCGTGATAATGGAAAGACGTGGTCTAAACCACTAAACATTACCAATACCACTGGTATTGAAGAATGTTTCCCATCGCAAAGCCGCGATGCTGATAACAGTATTCATATTACTTATCAAGAAAAAACAGATCCGGGCTCATTCGTGTCAAGTACACAAAACCCATCTCAAACCTGCGATATCAAATATTTGCAATTATCTACAGCCAATATCAAAAACGGGAATATTGGTGTTGCCAAAGTTGAAAACAATTTGTTCTCAATTGGCCAGAACCAACCAAACCCATTTAGAGATAATACCTTCATCAACCTGGAGATGAAACAATCGGGCAAGGTGAATTTCTCGGTTACCAATTTAATTGGACAGCAAATATATAACAACAGTTATAACTTTACAGCAGGTAAACAAACCATTGAATTTAATGGTGCTAACCTAGCTCAAGGCATCTATATATACACTATCTCTAGCAATGGTCAATCGACCAGCCGTAGAATGATTGTGAAGTAATATTGTATGGTTGGTGACAACACCAACCATAGGCAATCTTTTTAAGAAGCCCGGACATTCAGTTGTTCGGGCTTTTTTGTTGTAAAGGCATTATCTATCCGTTTACACCTCTTGCAATTTCTCCAAACTAAAAGCCTTGGGTTTATCAGCAAAAAGAACCTTTGTTCTTGCCCAAGTGTTATTGAACAGTTCAGAGTTTCTATATACATTTAAGCACTCTTCATTATCCCAAATACTATAAGTGTATAATACATTTTTATTAGTGGCATCTCTATGCAATTCTAAATTAGTGCACCCATTAAAATTGCGGATAAAGGTTTTCGATTTGTTAAATACTTCCTCTATAAAGTAATCTACCTTAGTGGGTTCAAAGGTCATCTGCACTATTCTTACTATCATATATATATATATTAATA
>JAYVCI010000088.1:0-6335 GCA_043750035.1 Chitinophagaceae bacterium | reverse complement strand
GGCCTTCTCCATCCAAGTCAAAGTAGAAATTAACTTTGCCACTGTACTTTTACCACTCCCTTGGTTTCCAATAAACACTGTAACCTTCTTCACATCCATCCATCCATCATCTTCTTGATAACCTTCCTTAATTGGGCCAAAATTCTTAATTCTGATTTTACTCATTTCTAATTTATAAATTGCTGCAAATTTAATGTTTTACATTTCAAATCAAGACAAAGATATCCCAATATCTCAACACTTAAAAAACTATGTCTCTCCCCCTCACAACCCCCATGTATCAACCCACAACAAATTACTGACTACTGACTGCTAACCACTGACTACTAATTCCCCCTTTCTCCCTTACTTTTGCACCCTTATTTTTAAAAACAGAATGGACAGAAATTCCTATATAGGTTTACTATTAATTGTGGCCCTGGTTATCGGCTACATATACATGAACGCCCCCAGTGAGGAGCAGTTGAAGAAGGAGCAAATGCAGAAAGATTCCGTTGCAATGGTGCAGGAAAATGCGAAAAAACTGGCTGCAAAAGTGCAGAACGATGTGGCAAAAACGCAGATAACTGATACCAACAAAATCAAAGATACCACTGCCAAAGTTTTCCAAACTGGCGATAGCCAATTGGTTATTATCGAAAACGAAGAGCTGAAAATTTGGATAAATACCAAGGGCGGCAAGGTGGCCAAAGTGGAACTGAAAAAATATAAAAAGGCTAACCGCAAAGACCCTGTTACCTTAATGGGCAGCAAGGAAAATGTGTTTGGTTATGTGTTCAGTTCCAAAGACAATTCCTTAATCAACACCGAGGCATTGTATTTTGAACCGGCCAAAACCAGCATGAAGGTAAAGTCTGGGCAAACGGACAGCATCACCTTCAGGGCCAAGGTGAACGACAACAGCTATATTGAACAGAAATATATACTAACTGGCAGCGGTTTCAATTTGGGTTACAGCTTGCGGATGAAAGGCATGGACACCATTATTGCACAGAACAGCAATTACCTATCGCTGAGCATGCAAACAGAAATGGAAAAGCAAGAAGCACACAGCGAAGCTGAACGTAATACCACCACCATTTATTATCATTATGATGGTGAAGAATTAGATTATATAAACGAACGCAAAGACGAGAAGACAACTTTAACTCCCCGTGTAAAATGGGTGAGTTTCAAACAGCAGTTTTTCAACATTACACTGGATGCCAAAAAATCTTTTTTAGAAAATGCAACCATAGAAGTACTCACTTTTAAAGACACTTCCAGGGTAAAGATGTTATCGGCTAATTTGATGTTGCCCTACAACCGTGGAGTGGATGAATCGTTCGATATGCAGTTTTATTTTGGCCCCAATCATTATAATACTTTGGAAAAAAGTGGCATTGTAGATCACCAACGAATCGTTCCTTTGGGATGGGGAATATTTGGCTGGGTAAATCGCGGTGCCGTTATCCCAGTATTTGATTTCTTGGGCGGATTCAATTTGAACTATGGTCTTATTATATTATTACTTACGCTCATTATTAAAATGATTTTGTTCCCCTTGGTTTATAAATCATATATGTCCACCGCTAA
Source organism: Chitinophagaceae bacterium (assembly GCA_043750035.1). Taxonomy (GTDB): domain Bacteria; phylum Bacteroidota; class Bacteroidia; order UKL13-3; family UKL13-3; genus CANJUD01. Next base: position 4,760 of record JAYVCI010000088.1, on the reverse strand, counting down.
AATGCGGATATTGAAACCAGAGATTGATGCGATTAAACAAAAGTATCCCAGCGATTTTCAAAAGAGCCAACAGGAGACGATGGGCTTTTATCGAAAGGCTGGCGTAAGTCCATTGGGCGGGTGTCTTCCTATATTATTACAAATGCCAATCTTGATTGCGATGTTCCAATTTTTCCCTTCTGCATTCGAGCTGCGGCAGCAATCGTTCCTGTGGTCATCCGATTTATCTGCTTACGATTCTATCTGGGATTTTGGCTACGTGCCCGTGGTCAGCTATTTGTATGGCGACCACGTGAGTTTGTTTACCATATTAATGACCATATCATCCTTATTATTTACGATGATGAACAACCAACTAACTGCGGCCAGTGGACAGATGAAATATATGGGTTATATCATGCCTATCATATTCCTAGGGTTCTTCAACAAATATGCATCGGGACTAACTTGGTATTATTTCTTGAGTAACTGCGTAACTATGATACAACAAATAAGCATACGCAAATTGGTAAACGAGGATGCACTGCATGCACAGATACAAGCAAATAAAAAGAAGCCAGTAACGAAATCGAAGTTCCAGGCGAGGTTGGAAGATATGGCGAAGAAGAGGGGGATAGATCCAAAGACAGGGAAGAGATAGTAGTGTCATGCCCATGATGTGGTTGGTGATGGTTCGACTTCGCTCACCACCAACCACGGACATAGCGAGACCAAACACAGGCAATAAAACAAAATCAAAAAAAGAACCACTACCCAGGTCTCCCCTCAGGGGAGATTTAGAGGGGCTAACTGTAAAATATTATAATATGACAACTGATCAAATTAAAGATTTAAGAGGCCGTGTAGAGGCTTTGAGGAGATATCTTTGACGTGGATGATAAGTTAAAACAAATCCAGGAAGAAGAAGAAATTTCGCATGGCCCAACTTTTTGGGATAACCCCAAAGAGGCTGAGAAATTATTGAAAGGTATCAAACTAAAAAAAGTTTGGACTGATGCGTTTCTTAATTTGCAAAGCCAAATGGACGACCTTGATGTGGTTGCTGAACTTGGTGGAACCGAGGAAGAGGTAGAAGCCCAAGCCAAGATTTTGATTAAGACACTCGATGCATTAGAATATAAACGAATGCTGAGTGGTGAAGAAGATGCATTTAGTTGTATCCTTACCATTAATAGTGGAGCAGGTGGAACTGAGAGCCAGGATTGGGCTGAGATGCTGAGCAGGATGTATGTGATGTGGGCCCAGAAAAATGGATATCAAGTTTCTGAAATTGATAGACAAGATGGCGATGGTGCTGGAATAAAATCATGTACTTTAGAAATTGAGGGACAGTTTGCCTACGGCTATATGAAAGGCGAGAATGGTGTACACCGCATGGTCCGCATCAGTCCGTTCGATTCCAATGCACGCAGGCATACTTCATTTGCATCGGTATATTGTTATCCCGAGGTGGATGATGCCATAGAAATTGAAATAAAAGATGCCGATATCGAAATACAAACTTCACGTTCAGGCGGTGCCGGCGGACAGAATGTAAACAAGGTAGAAACCAAAGTACAGCTCACCCATAAACCTACGGGGATTGTTATAGTTTGTCAGCAAGATCGTTCACAGTTGGGCAACAAAGAAAAGGCGATGAAGATGTTGAAATCGCAATTGTATGAACTGGAACTTCGCAAACGTAATGAAGCAAAAGCCACAGTGGAAGCAGGAAAGAAAAAGATTGAATGGGGTTCGCAAATTCGCAACTATGTATTCCATCCTTATAAATTAATTAAAGATTTGCGTACCGGAGTTGAAACATCCAATGTGCAAGTAGTGATGGATGGTGAGTTGGAAGAATTTATCAAAGCTTATTTAATGGAATTTGGTGGATGATATGCCATATAGAAAATATAGGAACTGTTGATTTATCAAAACCCATTGATATATCTATTGCAATTAATGGCAGCCCAAATCAGGTGAATGCTTTTCATCTTCCTTTTGCACAAATAACTCCTTTTAAAGAAGGAGATTTTATAGGTTCCGTAGAAAAAGGCGGACCCGTAAATTGTTATAATGTTTCATTTAATCCACATGGCAATGGCACACATACAGAGTGTGTGGGACATATAAGCAAAGCACATCATAGCGTTAATGAAGAAATAAAAGAGTATAGTGGAAAAGCTATATTAATTACAGTTGAATTAGAACAACAAGCTGATGGTGATAGATTGATAACTTTAGAAAATATCAAACAAAAATTATCATCCGCCGCGGCGGATAATATAGTAAATCCATGGGCAATTGTTATACGTTCACTGCCAAATAATATCAGCAAAAAAACAGAACTATATAGTGGCAACAATCCCGCCTACTTCGAACCTGAAGCTACAGAATGGCTACGCCTGCAAGGATTTAAACACCTGCTCACTGATTTACCATCAGTAGATAGAGAAGAAGACCAAGGCTTATTATTGGCTCATCATTCATGGTGGAATTATCCAAACACAAATGGCGAAGGACGTTCGATTACCGAACTTATATATGTTGATGATAGTATAATAGATGGAGAATATTTTTTGCAGTTGCATATAGCTGCGATGGAGAGTGATGCGAGTGCGAGTAGGGTTGTGTTGTATGATATAATCAAATAAAAATGACTAATTGTGAGAAGTTGAAATGTTTTAGTATATTTGTTGAAGTTTTATGACGACTAAAAAATTGAAATATCAAGAACTACTTTCTCAGTTTCCCAATTGTCCATCAGCTAATTTTATTGAAATTCAGAAGGAATGTTTTCGATGGGTTCACAAAACAGAAAATGAAAATGATTTTAATCCACTAAAACATAATTAAAGACCCTCCACAAAGGATACTTGAAGATGAAGATTTAATGTGTAAAGGATATGGATTATCTTTATTTGACAGCCTAAGTAATGCGTTGCTAAAATATAAAACAGAATTCACTAGGAGAAGAAAACTCTTGCAAATACAATTTATAGAAGATAAGGGAGAATCAATCGCAACTGTGCAAGTTGCATATTCTGACGGTGTTGCAAGCGAACCTGAGCCAAGAAACTATGGCCATTTTACCTTTTATGAATATGAAAATATTAATTTGAAAGACAAAGTGAGCAGTTTTTTCAATATCTTTGACACCGATGGAAAATTTGTCAATTAAGCAAACGACTACAAAAATCATCCCTAATCTTATTCGTATTGGGGATTTAGTGAATTTTGAAGGGCCGTTACTTTCTTTGTTTAAAGATGCAAGAAATGGGCATCTTTATTTATTTGATTGGGTTGATAGGGACGCTAAATTTAATAGATGGCTTGTATATAGAGTTACCCCTCAAGCGTTACAATATTTTATTGGTAATAATATATCTCATTTTGAATTATTAAACAGCAATCCAGATAAAAATTTCTATATAACTGACATTGAAAATAAATATAGGATTTCGGACTATGATTTATTATTATTAAATGATTTGCCTAGTGCATATTTGCCAAATAAAGATAGCTTCTTTACACGAGCAGACTGTACCTCATTTGAAAAAATCCAAGCAATTATAATTAGAGAATTGATTACCCAAAAACAATACAATGCCTACGTTATTGCAGAGAAGTTTGAAAGTTCTTTTAGCTTTACTGCTGTTAGAAAAACAAAATTCGTTAATAATACAATTGCTGATTCAAGGTTCTATTTGGGAAGTAAAATTTACAATCAAGTTGGAAAAACAATAAATGAAAAATCTACTTTTGTAAATCGATATAACAAGAATGTAAAAAAAGTATCAAATGCAGGCTCATTAAATATTAAATTAAATCTCATAAAAAAACATGCTTAATTTAGTAAAAGAATATCTTAAAAAACAAGAATGGCAATACTCTCAAATAGAAAATAAAGATATTTTCTTATTTAGTATTGGCGGAGAAAAAGGCAATTTCCAATGTATAATAGACATAAGTGAAAGTGAGCATAGGCTCAAGTTCTTTACAATTAGTAGTGCGAATGCACCGATTGAAAAAAGGAATGAGATACTTGAACTTCTTAATAAACTTAACTTTGGTTTTTTTATAGGCAATTTTGAAATGGATCCTGACAATGGACAAATACGGTACAAAACGAATCTCTCTTATCAATTTATTGAAGAACCAAATATACTACTTTTAGAAGAATTAATTATGATGAATATTATTACTATGGACAGATGCACTCCTAGTATTTTAGGTGTATTGTATGGAAATTTATCAGTAGACAAAGCTATAGAATTATTAGAAGACACAGAAGATAAATTAGAAGAATAGGATTATAAATATTGTGCATTATAATGGGACTAATTAAAGAACCAAAAAATGTTGACTTTACTGTTCAATCAGAACCTTGGACAGAAGAGGAACTTCGGGACTTCAGAAAGCTAATGACTGAACTGAAAGCTAAAAATGAAAAACTGAGCGTGGTGGCAAAAAGAAAGAAACGAAACATGGTTTAGTTACCTCGCATATATCAATTGCTTTTCATTATCTACTAATGGTTTGATATACTTCGATAACCCATTTGATGAAACCAAATCAACCTTAGTATCTAATAATTTCTCAAGGTCAATCTTCATTTGGATAAATTGTAAGCCAATCCTTTGCGTATAATCTAAGTCCAATAAAATATCGATATCGCTGTTCCTGTCTGCTTGACCACGAGCGTATGACCCAAATAGATAAGCTTTCAAAACAGGCTTTGTTTTAAAGTAACTTTTAATCGTTTCTATTTTATTGTT
>JAYVCI010000087.1:0-3218 GCA_043750035.1 Chitinophagaceae bacterium | reverse complement strand
GGCTTCTATTTCAGGAACGCTCATTGAGGTTATTTGTAATTTTTGCATGTGCAAATATACGAAGTATTTTGTAATATTATATATTAGTTTTAATATAAGAGTCACCGTTTTTGCAAAATGGCGACAAACCACAAATGGAGAAGAATTGATTTGAGAACAAGGATTAACGATTTATGATTTTTGAAGTAAAAGTTAGAAGGCTTATTTGCATTATAATATTTTGTTGGTGCAATACTTTTTTATTGGCACAAAAGACTTATAGTTTTGAGGATAGTACTTTTAGGTATGAGGTAATTGAGGATTCTTTGTATTCAAAAAAATATTCTAACGGTAACTTTGATTCTTATTATTCATTTAGCTCGCTAAGTGTCTATCTGAAAGCAAGCAATACTTTGTTTCAAAAACTCTCAGTCTCTCATAATATCCATGAAAAAGGCTCCTTTGTTGACACTTTAAAAATCGGGGATATAAATTTTGACGGATTCGATGATGTCGGGATTCTAATTAAGAACTGGGATTCAATTTTTGATTTTAATAAATACCACTATTGGTTGTTTGATTCTATAAATAATAAGTTTGTAGAGACGGAGATTTATGATACACTAGATATATCCTATTTTGATAATGCTAAGAAAGAGCTTCACTGTAATACAAAATTTCAACCTTGTGCATATTGGGGTAATAGAGTTTATCAGTATGAAGGAGCGAAATTATTATTAATTTCAGAAGTTAAAATTATACCCAAACAAAATGGAACGTGCTCTGTCAAGAGAAGATTATATTATTCAAAAAAACGCCATAAACTATTTTTACTTTCACATACAAGAAATTGTGGACGTAGAATAACATATAAAAGAGTAAATGGAAAGTTGAAAATTGTCTCTAATAAATATATGTCTCAGGTTATTGATGAAAACTGTTTCTAATAAAAACTCCGTGTAACTCTGTGCCAATTAACCTCTGTGAACCTCTGTGGTAAAATCGTCCTCCCATCTGTGGTTGGTGAAAACACCAAACCACAGGCAGTTTGGAATGAAGTATTATACCAAAGGGACAAATCTAAATATCCCATGATTGCTACTCACAAACTTGGTCTCCGTTTGCCTCACAATTTTCATCATGGTTTTATCATCGCCTTTGCCAACAGGGATTACCATAATACCTCCCACCTTTAACTGGGCCATTAAATCATTGGGAACTTCTTCGGCTCCGCAGGTTACAATTATTTTGTCGAAAGGTGCCATCTCTGCCCAGCCAAGGGATCCTGTGCTTAGATGCAGTTGTGGTGAGTATCCCAATAATTCCATATACTTCGCAGCTTTTTTATGTAATACTTCTACCACTTCGCTACTATATACATTCAATCCCATCTCACATAATACCGAACATTGATAGCCGCTGCCCGTGCCAATCTCCAATACCTTATCCAAAGGTTTGCATTCCAATAGTTGGGTTTGCATTGCCACCGTATAGGGCTGTGAAATGGTTTGTCCGCCCGCTATGGGGAAGGCTTTGTCTTCGTATGAATAATGCTCGAAATCTTTGGTAAAGAATATATGTCGGGGTACCGCCATCAGTGCATCAAGTACATTTCTGTCAGTGATCCCTTTGGGTTTTAATGAGTCAACCAGTTGACGGCGAAGGCCTTTATGTTTGTAGGTGTCTATTATCATGTTGCGTAATTCACATCCGTTGGGAAGTGCTTTAGGTGGGCGAAATTCGTTCATTTAGTTTTGCCACTAACAAATATATAATCAACACAGAACACACATAGTATGAAAAAAACAAAAATTGGCGTAATAGGAGCAGGCCATTTGGGCAAGATACATATCAAGCTGCTCAAGGAAATTGAAGCGTTCGAGCTGTGTGGATTTTATGATGTGAGTGATGTAAATACCAAAAAAGTAATAGAAGAATATGGCATAAAATCTTTTGGCAGTGCCGATGAGTTGATTGAATCGGTAGATGCGGTTGATATAGTTACGCCAACACTTTTTCACTATGAGAATGCTGTGAAAGTGCTCCGTTCTCAAAAGCATCTGTTTATCGAAAAGCCTATATCATCAACCATAGATGAAGCCTTGTCACTGATAGAACTTGCACGCGAAGCCAATATAAAAGCCCAAGTGGGCCATGTAGAAAGATTCAATCCAGCTTTTATAGCAGCCCGCCAGTTCGATTTAAAACCCATGTTTATTGAAACACACCGTCTTGCAGAATTCAACCCACGAGGCTTGGATGTACCCGTTGTGTTGGATTTGATGATACATGACATAGATATTATGTTGCATTTGGTAAAGTCAAACGTAAAACGCATCAGTGCCAGTGGTGTAGCCGTAGTGAGCGATACCGCCGATATATGCAATGCCCGTATTGAGTTCGACAATGGCTGTGTGGCCAACCTCACCTCCAGCCGCATAAGCATGAAAAACATGCGTAAAACCCGACTGTTCCAAAAAGATGCTTATATATCAATAGATTTCTTAGCCAAAGAAGTAGAAATGGTACAAATGCACGACCTGCAAGGAACTCCCGGCCCCTTTGATATGATTATGGAAATAGGCGAAGGTCGCCCTTCCAAAAAAATTAGTTTCAACAATCCTGAAGTTCCCCCAAACAATGCCATCAAAATGGAACTGGAAGCATTTGCCCATAGCATCCAGCACAAAAAACCAACAGCAGTTAGTCTGCACGATGGCTACAGAGCACTCGATGTCGCCTACCAGATATTGGATCAGGTAGAAAAGACGATGGTGCGGAATATTTGAGAATTTTCATTTGTGTTATTCCTTAATTTCGCAGACGGAAATTAAAAGGATGCCAGAAAGAAGAACGATAATTCCATACAATCCCAAACTAAAACAGTTTGCTAGAGACTTGCGTAATAATAGCACCAAGTCTGAAATTTTGCTATGGCTTCGTTTAAAAGGAAAGCAAATGAAAGGTTTTGATTTCCATAGACAAAAACCTATCGATCATTATATATGTGATTTTTTTTGTAATGAATTAATGTTATGTATAGAATTGGATGGAATTACACACCATGATGAAGAAGTACAAAAAAAAGATATCATCAAAAAGAACAGATTAAATGAATTGGGGATTGCTGTATTAAGATTTCCAGATATAGAAGTATATAATGATATGGAAAATGTGATACGAATTATTGAGATATGGATAGAAAGAAAATTGGGGGAAGTATGATAAACACACCCCTC
>JAYVCI010000086.1:0-4677 GCA_043750035.1 Chitinophagaceae bacterium | reverse complement strand
AAAAAACAAAAAGTATAGATAAGCAAGTCCCGTAGGGACGATATATTAATTGCTGCGAATTGTATCATTCATAAAATAACAAATTATATATCATTCCCTTTTACCTTTGCCCTATGATTCTGCACACACCCACACACTGGAAAGAATATGAACTGATAGACTGCGGCAATTTTTCTAAACTGGAAAAATTCGGGCCTTATATATTAATCCGTCCCGAGCCACAGGCGGTATGGGAGCCCATGATGAACATACAAGAATGGCGTAAACAAGCCCATGCAGAGTTTATACAAAAAGGCAGCTATGCGGGCGATTGGAAAAACCTGAAACAGATACCTGATCATTGGAATATCAATTACAAACACAAAGGTCTGGATTTGAAATTCCGTTTAAGTATGACAGGTTTCAAACACGTAGGTATATTTCCTGAGCAAGCAGTTAACTGGGATTTCTTATATAATTTCTATAGTAATATAAAAACACAAGAGCAACCAAGTTTTCTAAATCTATTTGCCTATACAGGTGGTGCATCCATTGCTGCCAAAGCAGCAGGAGCCGATGTAATACATTGCGACTCTGTAAAACAAGTTGTAAGTTGGGCCCGACAAAATATGGAACTGAGCAACCTGGACAATGTGCGTTGGGTAATTGAGGATGCTCTCAAATTTGTGAAACGCGAAGTGAAGCGAGGCAAAAAATATAATGGTATTGCTCTCGACCCGCCAGCTTATGGAATAGGAGCCAATGGCGAACGTTGGAAACTGGAAGAAAATATCAATGAACTTATATATGAAACTTCACAACTTTTACACCCCACAAATTATTGTTATATATTAAATTGTTATTCTCTGGGCTTCTCAAGTTTGGTGGTTGAGAATTTATTACAATCGCATTTCCCCAAACATATAGGTAGAGAAACAGGAGAGATTTGTTTGCAGAGTAGGACAGGGTATAAGTTACCGTTGGGAGTTGTAGGAAGACTTCAAAGTAAACTGTCAGTCTGAGTTCTTCGAAGGCGAGGTTCGGAGGAAATTATTTCTATGCTACTATATATGAAAGCATCCTAGTTTGTCGCCCTTCGATATCCGCCGCGGCGGACAGGATGACAAACCTTCTTTGCTCATCACTCACACTACACACTCAAAACTGATTTACGCTTGTGCAGTGGGTCCACCAAAATTCATTGGGAACGGGGGCATTTCAGTTGATTCTATTTCGCCAAAACCATCTTCAAATTTTTGGATATTGTCTTGCAAAGCTACCATTAATCTTTTGGCGTGTTGAGGTGTTAATACAATTCTCGATTTTACACGAGCTTTGGGCACACCCGGCATAATGCGTATAAAGTCGATTACAAACTCGGTATTGCTGTGGGAGATAATGGCCAGATTTGAGTAAATACCTTCAGCTACATCTTCGTTTAGTTCGATGTCTAATTGTTGTTGTTGATTTTCCATGGTGCAAATATAAGGATGGGATTTGGGATTCAGGATTCGTGGAATTACGAATCGGGCTCATCGTCTCTCAAATTATAACGTATTACACGTTGAATGTAAAATACGCAAATAGTAGAAATAGAAATTAGTTTGAACCATTTTACATTTTTTTCAAAAACCCAAGAGTAAGAAAAAGTACCTATCATTATTGTTGCAAGCAAAAATGCAAGGCCTTTTCCTAACATTGTTTCGTAAAATGTTTTACCTTGTTTAATATTATATCTGCCTTGTCCAGAGTACTGTTCTATTTCCTTTAGTAACTGAGAATAAAATTCTTCTAAAGTCTCATGATGCATAGACTTGCGATGAACGAAGATTCTAAAACTTTCACCGTTACTAAGATTTAGTTTAAAAATACAAAAGAACTTCCCTTCTTGGAAAACATAGTTGTCGATGTCACTCCACAAAATTTCTGTGATTGCTTTTTCTGTACCATCCCATTCTATTTGAATATAGTTTGATTTGAGACTAAGAGTGATATCTTGCCTTGAATATTTGTCGGCAAGCCAATAAGCTACTATTATGGATACAAAAAAGCCCAAAAGTACATATATATTTACCTCTCTGTAAAAATAGATATCTGCGATTACAATAAGAAAATAACTAATTATTACCAAAATCCATATGCGAATATATCGAGATATGGAAGTAGTAGTCAATTGAAAAGTTTCCATGGTTATTTTTTTATTGAATTGTCAAATATAAAGAACAATACTAATTTGCTATCGGGTGATAACAAGTTTTTGAGTTTCGACCACGCCCATCGTATTAAAAGAAACAAAGTACACCCCACAAGGAAGTTCGCTTAATGACACAGTGGTTGTGTTCTCTTTTAACTGAATTGTATTGACGGTTTGCCCCAAATTATTGACAATGGAAAGGTTTCCTTCAACAGGCGTTACTATATTTATATTACTATTGGTAGGGTTAGGGTACAAACTCATCTTTTTTGAATAAGTAATTTCCTCAACTGGCGTATATTTCTCTGATACTAGATACATAACATTGTTGTAGTTCGATGACCCAGTTTGCGAAAAAAGTATTTGCAAAAGCGGGGCTGGATGTATACCATCGTACCACCTATAAGATTCACTGGTACTGGGTGGGAAAGGCTGAGAATTCCATTGTGAGTCGGCACTGTAAAGTGTGGTTTTCAAGAGAAGTACATTATAATAAGTACGTGTGGGAAGAATCAAAGTGTTTTTGCCTATTACTGACATTTCAACGGTACCACCACCTTTTGTATAAACAGAGGAGTCTCTATGATTGTCACTAATCGTCTTGCCAACAGAAAGCTTACGATAGGAATCAATGATTGGGTCTGTATAATAGTACTTTGTTCCTCCATTGCTGAAATAACTACCAATCATGTAATTTGCGTCAGCATACTTCTTAATAAAATAATAATTCCCATAGGAGTCTTTTTCTATAAAGTCAGAAGTGGGAAATAATTTGCCATACTTTGTTCCAGTATCTAATATCTGGATTTTGTATTGGGTTGACAAACTCTTTAACCCAGAATAATCCCAGCCGCTAATAGGTCTGTTTGATGAAGGAATTTTCATTCCGGTGGTGTCGCATTCCTGCCAAACGATTTCATCACCTATTAAATAATCTTCTGCATTTGTAACTGTTTGCCCAAATGTAAACCAGGGCAGGAAGAAGAAAATAATGATTGCGTAAATGTAGTACTTCATATAATTGTGCTTTGGTATAATAGGAAGCAATTATAACTGCTTTTTTGCTGAATTCCACGGGTATAAAAATTTTCTTTCAATTCCCCGAATCCCATTTCCCAAATCCCATTACCCCCCTTACCTTTGCACCAAAAATCAGTACCATACATGAACAAAATAAAAGTTGCAAACCCAGTAGTAGAGCTAGATGGCGATGAAATGACCCGCATTATCTGGAAATTTATCAAAGAAAAATTAATCCTCCCATACCTCGATTTGGATATCAAATACTACGACCTCGGCATGGAATATCGTGACGAAACCAACGACCAGGTTACCATCGATTCTGCCAATGCAATTAAGCAGTATGGTGTTGGAATTAAGTGTGCCACCATCACGCCCGATGAAGACCGTGTGAAAGAATTTAAACTCAAGCAAATGTGGAAGAGCCCCAATGGAACTATCCGTAATATTTTGGATGGAACTGTTTTTCGTGAACCCATTTTATGTAATAATGTCCCCCGCTTGGTGCCTAACTGGACAGCCCCAATATGCATAGGCCGCCACGCATTTGGCGACCAATACCGTGCTACCGATTTCGTTACCAAAGGAAAAGGAAAACTCACCGTAAAATTTGAAGGCGAAGACGGACAAGTTATCGAGCACGAAGTATATAACTTTAAAGGCGATGGTGTTGCACTAACTATGTATAATACCGATGAAAGTATTATAGGTTTTGCCCATTCATGTTTCAATACCGCATTGGCTAAAAAATGGCCCTTATATCTTTCAACCAAAAATACTATCTTGAAAAAGTATGATGGTCGTTTCAAAGATATTTTCGAAGAGATATATCAGAAAGACTATAAAGCAAAATTCGATGCAGCGGGTATTACCTACGAGCACCGTTTAATTGACGATATGGTTGCCTCTGCTCTTAAATGGAATGGCAATTTTGTATGGGCCTGCAAAAACTACGATGGCGATGTACAAAGTGATACAGTAGCACAAGGTTTTGGTTCACTTGGTTTAATGACTTCTACACTTATCACACCCGATGGAAAAACTATGGAAGCAGAAGCAGCCCATGGTACTGTAACCCGCCACTACCGCGATCACCAAGCGGGCAAACCAACCAGTACCAATCCAATAGCAAGTATTTTTGCATGGACACGTGGCCTTGAGTTCCGTGGTAAATTGGACAACAATGCAGAGCTTATCAACTTCTGCCAAACCCTAGAAAAAGTTTGTGTTGAAACCGTAGAAAGTGGCAAAATGACCAAAGACTTAGCAGTATGTATCCATGGCAATAAAGTAAACCATGGCGAACATTATTTATATACTGAGGAATTTTTGGATGCACTCGATACAAATCTAAAAGCGAAATTGGGAAACTAATAATTGCTTATTATATATTAAAACTAATATATAATATTACAAAATACTTCGTATATTTGCACATGCAAAAATTACAAATAACCTCAATGAGCGTTCCTGAAATAGAAGCC
>JAYVCI010000085.1:0-9284 GCA_043750035.1 Chitinophagaceae bacterium | reverse complement strand
GCGTTTATATATGACCATACACAGCGACCACGAAGGTGGCAATGTATCTGCACACACTACACATTTAGTGGGTTCGGCATTGAGCGATCCGTATCTTGCATTTGCAGCCGGCATGAACGGACTTGCAGGCCCATTGCACGGGTTGGCAAACCAAGAAGTGATACGTTGGCTGCAAGGAATGTGCGAATCATTAAATACAAAACGCCCGAGCAAAGAACAAATAGCCCAATATGTAAAAGATACTTTGGCACAGGGGCAAGTAGTGCCTGGTTATGGCCATGCGGTATTGCGTAAAACAGACCCAAGGTTTATATCGCAAATGGGCTTTGCCAAAAAACACATGCCCGATGATGATATGATAAACACCGTGTGGAATGTATATGATGTAGTACCGCCAATATTGGAATCATTGGGCAAAGTAAAAAACCCATGGCCCAATGTGGATGCACATAGCGGGGCATTGCTACAGCACTACGGAATGGTAGAAGAAGATTTCTATACAGTAATGTTCGGGGTGAGCAGGTCGTTAGGCGTAATGGCCTCACTCTGCTGGGACCGTGCTTTAAGTTTGCCATTGGAAAGACCAAAATCAATTACTACTGAAGCTTTAATGAAAATGATATAATAATATAGGAGTAAGCAATAAGGAGCAAGGAGGCTGACGCCGAATGGCCCTTACTCCTTGCTCCTTACTCCTTATCCCTTATCCCTTACCCCTACAACTAATTATGAAAAAAATATACATCCTCGCACTAGCAACTACTATTATGTTTGCTTGCAAAAACAGCCGTACTTCCGAAACAAAAATGGATGGTGGCGAAAGACAAAATTTCAAAACCCAAAATGAAGTTGATGCCGAAATCATCACTAAATATGTGGCTGAGAAAAAATTGAACGGAAAATTAATTAACGGTGGAATCTATGCTGTTGTTTCTGATAGTGGTAAAGGAGAAAGAAACCCTACAAGTAAAGATACAGTGATAGTCCAATACCGTGGCTACTATTTGAATGGCAATGAGTTTGACGCATCAAAACCCGGAAAAGATTTTAAATTTACCTATCAAGGTGTAATTCAAGGATGGGGTTTATCAGTTTCTACTCTTAAAAAGGGCGGGAAAGGAACCTTTATCATACCATCTAGTTTGGCTTACGGCTCAAATGATTATAATGGAATTCCCGGAAATTCAGTATTGGCATTTGATATAACATTGGTGGATTTTAAATAAAAATTCTGTGGCCAAACAAAGCACTGTATATGTTTGTCAGCAATGTGCTTTTGAGGCCCACAAATGGTTGGGCAAATGCCCTTCATGCAACAGTTGGAATTCGTTTGTAGAAGAATTTAAAACCAAGTCAAAGCCGGGACAGACCAAGCCCAGCAGCGATCACAAGCCCACTCCCCTACCCCAGATTTCTACCACCAGTAACGAACGTATTATAACACCCGATGAAGAATTTAATAGAGTTCTTGGAGGTGGAATAGTTCCTGGTTCATTAATACTTATTGGAGGAGAACCAGGCATTGGCAAAAGTACTTTGATGCTACAGGTTGCTACACAATTTACCACCGGCAATGTATTATATATATCTGGCGAAGAAAGTGGTTCGCAAATAAGAATGCGTGCTGAGCGTTTAAATAAATTACCTGACAATTGTTATATACTTACTGAAACAGTTACCAACCAAGTTATCAAACAAATTAAAGAACTTCAACCTGCACTTGTAATAGTTGACTCTATACAAACCATGCGAAATGAATATGTAGAAAGTGCCCCGGGAAGTGTATCGCAGATAAGAGAAAGTGCCGCTGATTTTATGCGTTTGGCAAAAGATGAAGACATACCTATTATATTAATTGGACATATAACAAAAGATGGTTCGCTTGCAGGTCCAAAAGTATTGGAACACATGGTTGATACGGTATTACAATTTGAAGGTGATAAACATAATTTATATAGAATACTTCGCACCATCAAAAATCGTTTTGGAAGTACGAGTGAAATTGGAATATATGAAATGCAAGGCACCGGATTACGCCAAGTTAGCAACCCTTCAGAAATTTTAGTTTCGCAGCACGATGGGCCAGTGGCGGGCATCGCCATTGGTGTTACACTGGAAGGTATGCGACCTTTATTGGTAGAAACCCAAGCATTGGTTAGCCCCGCAGTATATGGAACTCCGCAGCGAACTACCACAGGTTATGATGCAAAAAGATTGAATATGCTTTTAGCAATTCTAGAAAAAAAAGCAGGACAAAGACTGGGTACCCAAGATGTATTTGTAAATATAACAGGCGGGCTCAAAATTGATGATACCGGAATTGATTTAGCAATTGTTGCTGCTATCATAAGTTCGTTTACCGATATACCGTTACCCGCCATGGCCACCTTTGCCGGCGAGCTGGGATTAAGCGGCGAGATACGCCCCGTAAACCGCATAGAGCAACGCATAGCCGAAGCAGAAAAATTGGGCTATAAAGAAATTTTTATCGCAAAAGGAAATTACCAATCATCACTCAAAGCAAAAATAAGTATCAATCCGGTGGGGAAGATTGAGGAGCTGATGGGATTGCTTTTTGGGTAGCGGAATAGTATCAAGACTTTGCTTCCGCCGGCTCTCATCTTTTGGCCGAGACACATGAAGCCAGATGGCAAATAATTATTATAATATATAATATAGTATTCGATACAAAGGTTAAAATTATTTTGATTTTGAACATGTGCTTTTGGTTATTTTTTCTTAAATCGTTCATCTACCATTAAAGCTTCATATATATATACTTTTAATAAATCAATATCCATATTTTTAATTTCAGTAAAGTCTTTATAATACATTTGTTTTCTATTGCCTTTATCTAAATAATTCAGCTCATCTTGCATTAAATAACCACTGGTAAAGCCAAGCCTCACCCCTTGGTACGATTTAGTTTTGCCCCATAATATAGATGCCGGCCAAATAAAAAATATATTTTTATTTAATTTATAGAACGGAACATTATAGGATAATTTTTCAGTAATATGTGGACTGCAATCGAAAATAATCTTTCGTAGTAGGGATACAATTTTTAGTTCATCCTCGGGGAGAAATTCTAAAAATTCATCTACATTTCTGAATGAAACATTTTGCATCAAACCTAAAAAAAATATATTTATTTTCCGTATCCTTCGCTTCCAAATGCATCGCCTTTTCCTATTTGGCAAAGCTGTCTCAAACTCTCCATATACCTTCCCCAAGCAAAAGTACATATTGCATAAAAATCATCTTCATCATTCCATCCACTATGCGAAAAACGAACACGCGTTTTTCCTTCATTTTCATCTATGAAAAAAATGAATGTATGGCCTTTCCAACCGTGGTTGCTTTCCATACATTCCCAAACAATTCGTTCATCGGGAATTAGTTCCGTAACCTTCATATCTGGACCTCCAAAATCTCCGAAACGAAATTGAATAACACCGCCCAAGTCACTACTTCCTGTGGTTTGGGTTGTCCACCAATGTGCAAGTCCATCAATAGTTGAGATTGCTTTGAACACATCGCTGCGACTGGCGTTGATGTGAAATAAATGTTTGATTGCGTGTGTCATTGTTATACTATTTATTGTTTAATAATTAATGACGAACTTAGTTTGAAAATTTGGAATTACAAACATTTTTTTTAAAGATATAATTTATACGCTTTAAGATGTTCTTCTTGTATTTTATTAACCAATGATGTCGGCTGTAGTACTTTTAAATTGTGCCCAAAAGATAATAGTTCCATAATTAAATCGAGGGTGATGCAAAGCTTTATTTTTATTTGTAATTCATTTTCATTGTCAACAATAATTTCCTGTGTTTTATGCAAGGGCAAAGATTTAATATATTTTCCTTGAAACGGGGTGAAGGATAATATAATTTCTTGTGGCACTTCTCCATTAGGACTTATAATACCAAAAGAATAACGAAAACTTTCTTCTATATCATAAGTTTTAGGATGGGTAAATTTAGTTTGGGTAATTTCCATATTGCTTAAGCGATCTAAAGCAAAACTCTTAATACGGTTGTCATTCATATCTTTCGCCATCATATACCACCGATTTTTAAATTCCTTCAAAGCATAAGGCTCAGCAAGGCGTTCAGTAGTTTTATCTTCCCAAAACTTATGATATGAAAATCTAATTTGTACCTTATTTTTAATGGCATGTATAATACCATATAAATTATCTGTGCCTTGCGGTTTGCGTTTTTCCAAGTGTATAAATGGAGTTAAATCTTGAGCCAAGTTAAGCGAATTAAACATATCAAATGCTTCCACCATTCTCTGGAAATTCATATTCTCCGCTTCTGTCTGGCTAATATAATAACCTTTGTGAGCCTTCGAATATTCTATATCAATCCCAAACAAATTTATGATTTCTCTTTTGTCCCTATCCCAGGTTCGTTTAGAAAATCCCAGTTCCAATTTATCATCTACTTCTCGCATTTGTTCAAACTGATTTTCCATATACTCCTTCAAATCTTCATAAGTAGCATAAGGTTTTGCTTTCAGCTTTTTAAGGATGAGGAGGTAGCGGGATATGTAGGCACGTTTGGACATTAAGATATTTAAGAATTAGGTTGCGAAGGGACAATTTTAGGGTGAACCTTTTCGATAATTTCTAACATTTCTTGCACTTTCTTTTTAAAATCTGTATTAAAATCGTCTTCAAATATTATTTTCTCTAAGATTTCTGTATCTTCCCAATCCTGATAACCTTCATAGACATTGTAACAAGGCCACCAAGGTGACGATTGGTATTGTGTGAAAGTATTATTAAATTCTAGTTTTAGTTGATCATGCTTTTTGGTGTCAATTTCTTCTTTTAAATAATGAAATCCATAAACGAAATTTCGATAGCCTTTTGGAACAGCGAAAGAAAAACAGAGACATAGGTTTATGCTTCTTAATTGATCATTAACAAATGATATCCTTTTCCATTTATGCGAATAATCTAATAAAGGATCTATACTGAACTCTAATTGTATTTCTCCATTTGATTCATTTACGACTTCGTTTACGAGGGTAATTAATTTTTGATTTAGTACATATATAAATACTTCATCTTTAATATTTACTAATGCTTTGAAAGAAGTAAAAGTATTTTTATCCCTTAATACTTTTGAAATTAAATCTTGGTTCATTTTGGTATTTATGTTTTGATGAGTTAGCTTTTTAATAAGATTGATATATTGAGAAACAGATTCTCTTAAAATCGGCGTATCTGCAGATTCTTTTTTACATTCTACCAACCAATCCGTTATCTGTTTTCTGTAAGAAATAGTTTGATATTTTATTTGTTTAGAAGTTTCTTGGTCACTTTCACGACCGTCCAAAGTTAGATATAACAATTTGCCGTTAGGAAAAGCATTCTGATATCGTAAAAGTTGGTTTGGTTGGTCATCTGCATAAATTTTATTTTCTATCATTATTATATTTCCTTTGCCATTTTTTAATAAGATATCCAATCGCCCTCCTTCTTCCTTGTTATCCATAATTTTACCGACATGATACTCAACATATACTTTTACATTTTCAGTAGTAAAGTCAATTGTATCTATAATTTTAAGAAAGAACTTTAGAAATTTATCTTTTTGTCCGTGCCTTCCTTTGGGGTTCAATAATTCCGCAATAAATCTTGAATGAGTTTTTACTTCATCAGATTCCATTCTCATGATAGAGAAAATATTGAAATTTTCACCTGTAGCTTCAGCTACTCGCTCATATGATTCTGAAATAGTATGAACCTCATTTAATAGTTGCTCAATATTGTTTATATTTTCCATATTTTATTTTAAATGATATCCATTGCAAATGTATGCAAATACTCAATCCTTTTTAACATTAATTATTATCCACAACCGAACTCACAAACCCAATCCTATTCCGCTCCTTAACCTCACAAAACTCCCGCTCCTCCTGGTTATATATAGCCGTCAATGTCATCGGTGAATTAATTTCTGTATTAAATCCCAACTTTTGTGAGAGGTTTTGTGCTTTCTCAATTTCCAGTTCTTTAAATTCGTATTTGGCGATCAGTCTTCCTTTACGCATGAGGGCAGAATCAACTTTGGAGATATCGGTATTGAAGGAACAGATTACTTGTATATTTAAACAATCGGATAATAAACCGTCAGAGATATTTAATAAGGCTGATACGGGTGAGTCGCCATTTTTTTCTCTATCAATCACAATATTCTCCGCATCTTCAATCACAAAAATAGAATTGGGATTGTCAATTAATACGGAGATTAAGTTGGGGTTGGTTATTGCCGCTGCCATATTGGGTGGTAGGAAAATTACATTCTTTTTTAAGGTGGAAATAAGGTAGCGAATATAGGAAGTTTTTCCTGTACCCGGTTTGCCATGCAATAGTATTAAACCTTTATCATTATTTTTTGCAAGTCGTTTTACAATAGTTTGATGAATTTCTTTAAAATCATCGTTGTAATTATCATTAATATTTAATTTTGGTTTAGGTATTAGCAAAGTTTTGGTATCAATACCATGAATGCTTGTTACTAAAAGTGAAATTTCAGGTTTGTCTCTATTTTTCCGAGCTTTAAATTTCTTTATACCTTTTATTAGAGTTTCAATTTTCCCAATGTCGGTATTTCTAAATAAAAATCTAACTATAGATTGATTTGTATCAAAGCATACTAGTAAATCATCATATAAAATATAATAAATTTCATGATATTCAGCATTTTTATTTCTGCCAAAATACCGTTTGTCATAATACAAGTCCTTGATTTCAGTTTGAAAATTTTTAGCAAACCACTGATTTGCTTTGATGCAATTTATATTTATTTCATGAATATAATTTGGAATATGGTTAAAGTATGCACCATAAAAAGTAAATTTATTTAAATAAGTTGTGTTTCTTTCATGAAAAACTTCTCCCAAATTAATTTTTGAAGATGTTGTCCCATAGTTATTAGTTCTCGCCTGTAAATCAGTAAAATTAAATGCTTTCTGTTCCATAAATATGCTGTTATTTTTATTATGTCACAAAAGTAGAATCTTAAAACGCCAAACTGTGGCGGAGTGAAAATTAAAGAAAAAATGTTTTTAAAGACAATGATTTAAGAACAAGGATTAACGTCCTGATAGCTATCGGATCGAGGTGGGTCGTTTTCTTTGGTTCTTAAAATTTATTACTAAATTAAATATCCCAAGTGCAAGTGTAATTGCAATGCCAATTGAAGTAAATAATTTATAATAATCCATAGTATATATATTTTATTTAACCTTCACCTGCCCATTCATCAGCATTGGCAATAGCCAGTCTCGGAGTTCCGAAAGGTTGTTGTTTTCTATTTGATTTTTCGCATACATTTTTATAGTTGAGTCTAAAATATTTCCAAATTTCTCAGCAGTTTCTTTGTTAAATACAATTTGATATTTCATCATAACCGTTGGGTTTACTCTTTTATGACTATTTGATGTACCTGAAGCTGATTGGGTGCAAAAGGTAATAAATGAAGCATCACGAGCAATCATATACATATAATTTTTGATGGCAGTATTTTTGGTTCGCCAAACAACAAATTCAGTCGAGCAAATTAGATCAGTATCTTTTGTAGAATATATCACACGGCTAAACCAAGGATTAAGCTTTGAGACAAGAATATCTTTATCACAAACCGTAAACTTATTACTTTTTATTTCTTCACCATTTTCCATTTTATATGTGCCTGCTTCGTCAAAATATGGAATGCTGTAATGTTTAAATTCTTTATCTGGAAAATTTAATGGATTTACGGATTCATTACTTACTTCCGTAATATTTGAAAGATTTTCAACTCCCCACCCCTCTGGTATCTCCCTCCCCAACTCCTCCTTCCAAACCATTTTACCACCACTGCTTTTATAGGGCGACCCCACCCCGGCCCTCCCCGAAGGAGAGGGAGCGGGAAAATCAAACTGAACAAACCAATAATCATATATAGTTTTTGCCATTGCTTCTAACTCGGTATTGATGCGGTTGTTGAGTTCTATTTTGGAATCTAAAGCGGAAAGAACTGAGGCGATTTTTAGTTGAACATCTAGTATTGGAAACTCAATATCTAAGTCTGTAATGTGGTCTAATCTTAATGAAGGGACTGTGCTGCCGACAAAGACATTTGCAAAGTGCTTTGTCATAGTTTTAAGTTTGTAGTAAAGGTATTTAGTGGCATACTTTTGGTTTAAATCATAGATTACGTAACACCTTTGATGTAAATTAAATTTACCTTCATAGTATCTTGGTTCAAAGACCATTCTTGAATCTTCGCCAGGTATTATTATTGATTTGGAATCAAATAGAAACCTATTGCTTCTTTTTACGATAGTTGACCTGTCAAAAAAAAGATATTTTCCTTCATTAACAGCGTCTTTTACATCGCTCTTTCCATTGGTTACTTTTGCAATATCCTTAATCTTCATACTTCAATCCATTTAATTGTTTCTGAATTTCCTTTTCCAAAGTTTTTGATTCTGCAAAAAGACTGTCTAAATTGGTTTTAAAGCCATTCATTTTAGTTTCAAATTCTTTAGGAGTAATATCTGTATATTCAATCTTCACATCAAAATATTGCCCCGCACTTAAGCTATAGTTTTTTTCTTTAATATCATCATAAGAAACTACTACTGTAAAATCTTCCTTCGGTTCGTGCTTGTTAAATACATTTATTATTGTATCCTCTTCTTCGGGCGATAGCAAGGTTTTCTGGTTCTTTCCCTCTTTTACTTTTGTGCCTAGTTTTGAGGCATCCATTAGTACAATATCGCCTTTGGTATTTGCTTTGTCTAAAAACAATATAGATACATTGGTGCCTGTGGTAGCAAATATATTGCTGGGCATACTTACCACACCACGCAGCATTTTTTCTTCAACCAAGCGTTCTCGTATTTTACGTTCAATACCACTTTGTGCGGTAATAAAACCCGTGGGTACTACTATAGCTGCCCTGCCTTTATCAGTTAATGAATACATAATATGTTGTATAAATAGGGGATAGATGGCCATCTTATCTTTATCCTTATTGGGCACATTGGGCAAGCCCGCAAAAAAGCGTTCGTGGTTCTGTTTGTTATCAAGGTCGGCTATATAGTCGCTAAAATCAAGTTTAAACGGAGGGTTAGAAACTATATAATCGAAGTTCATTAACTGCTCTCCATTTTTGTGGTAAGTATTTGTAAAGAAATAAACCGTACATTTGCATTTAAAAAAGCAAATGAAGAAACATGATTTACTAAAAGAGAAATACGAAAGAATTAAAATG
>JAYVCI010000084.1:0-4985 GCA_043750035.1 Chitinophagaceae bacterium | reverse complement strand
GCGATAGATAGAGAAAATAGTACCGATAGAAACATTCACGTCAATATTGCTTGAGCCGTCTAATGGATCCATGGCAACTATATAATGTCCATTATTGTTGAGGTAATTTATATCCTCGTCTTCTTCCGAAATCACTGCGGCACATTCTGGTCCGCGTCGCAAGGCATTGATAAATTCTTCATTGGCAAGCATATCGAGTTTTTTCACATCCTCGCCCTGCACATTAATAGAGCCGTGGTTTCCGAGGATATCCACCAAGCCGGCTTTGTTCACCTCTCTGTTTATAATGCGGGCTGCAAGTATAATATCACGCAATAACCGTGATAGTTCGCCCGTTGCATAAGGAAAATCCTTTTGTTTGTCCAATATAAATTGGTGTACTGTTGTTAGTCCTGTTATCTCTTTTTGCATTTTTGTTTATTAAATAATGGTGCGAAAATAAAATTATTATAGCAAATTTGCGTCATAAAAAAAATAGGGCATGCGGGTTTTCAAATTTGGGGGAGCATCGGTTAAAGATGCAGAAGCGGTAAGAAACGTTGGCAATATCATTTCCAGATATTCCGATGAACCCTTGCTAGTAGTGGTTTCGGCTATGGGCAAAATGACCAATGCCTTTGAGAAATTGATAGACAGTTATTATAACCAAAAGCCCGATTTGATGGAAAATTATCAAGCCATTAAAGATTTCCACCAACATATCATCAACGATTTGCTGGTTGACCAACGAAGTGAGACTTATGACGATATTGACAACCTGTTTTTGGAACTAGAATGTATTCTTGAAACCGATGCAGAAAGCAGCTACGACTATACTTACGACCAAATTGTTTGTTTCGGTGAGCTAATGTCAACGCGTATTATTTCCACTTGGCTCAATGGCCATGGACTGAAAAACCGCTGGATGGACTGCCGCAACTTTATTTGCACCGATGCCAACCATTTGGAAGCACATGTTGATTGGCCGGCTACCGAAGAGATTATCCAAAAGAAACTTTTGCCTATTGTGAAAAAGCAATTGGTAATCACCCAGGGTTTCATTGGCCGCAGTGGTGATTTATCCACAACTACTTTGGGTAGAGATGGCAGTGATTATTCAGCAGCAATTTTTGCTTATGGGCTTGGGGCAAACTCTGTAACCATCTGGAAAGACGTGCCCGGTGTGATGAATGGGGACCCTAAAAAATATGAAGGGGCTGAACTGGTTAAGCACCTATCATTTAAAGAAGCTATTGAGCTTGCCTATTATGGTGCCAATGTAATTCACCCCAAAACCATTCAACCTTTAAGGCAAAAAGGACTACCGCTCTATGTCAAATCTTTTTATGAGCCTGAATTGGAGGGAACTGAAATAAACAATACAGAACAAAGCAATCCCCAAAGTTTCTATATACACAAAGACAAGCAATCACTGCTTTCCTTTAGCACCAAAGACTTTTCCTTTATAACAGAGGAACACCTGAGCCAAATTTTCACCGAGTTCAAGCATCACAATATTCGTGTAAATTTGATGCAAAATTCAGCCATCAGCTTTTGTGTGTGCGTCAATACCAGCGGGCATTTGGAAGAAGCATTGGAGAAATTGAAGCCCCGTTTTGAAATAGATGTGAAAAACAATGTGGAACTACTTTCTGTAAAAAACACTACTTTTGAAACAAATAATTCAATGCTCAAAAACAAAACCATTTTACTCGAACAAAAAAACCAAGACATGATGCAGTTTGCTGTGCAATAAATTACGAATTAAAAAATTACGAATTACGAATTACGACCTCTATAAAAATCCAATTCATCATTCATCATTTATAATTCATCATTAACCATTATAATACATGCTCATAAACTTCGACTATCTAAACAGTGTTACAGGTGGTGACAAAGATATCCTGAAACAAATACTACAGGCGTATGTGGATTATATGCCAGCTGATGTAACAGAATTAAAACGCTTATTGCAGGGCGATGACCATATTGCAACAGGCATGCAGGCCCATAAAGTGAAATCATCGGCACGTATGATAGGGTTGCCTTGCACTGCTTTATTGCAGGATATTGAAACTTTTGCAAAAACCAATACACATATTGAGCAAATACCTTCCAAATTGGAAATGGCTATAGAAGAATTATATTTGGCTATGGAAGAAATAAAACAGATTATCGAGCAAATTTAAAGCTTTGGAAACCCTGTTTTTTTGTTCGCTGTTGGTTTTAGTTTACACCTATTTATTATATCTTGCTGTCATATATTTATTGGCACAATTCAACAAAAAAAAACAACTCAGTTCTTATACCCCATCTATCACCATCGTAGTTCCTTGTTATAATGAAAAAGATTATATACTGGAAAAAGTAAAAAATACCCGAGAGCTAAACTATCCCAACAAAAAAATTATTTTCATTACAGATGGCTCCGATGATGGGTCTGATGAATTATTAAAGCAATATAATGATATCATAGTTCTGCATCAACCGGAAAGAGCAGGAAAATCAATGGCTGAGAATAGGGCCATAAGTTTTGTGGATACAGAAATAACTGTTTTTACAGATGCTAATTCTACTTTAAATCCAGACGCGTTAATTTATATAGCACAACATTTTGTTGATGAAAAAGTTGCGGGTGTATCAGGCGAGAAAAAAATACTATATAATGAAGACGATGGTGCAAATAGTGCAAGCGAAGGTTTGTATTGGAAATATGAATCACTTATCAAAAAATATGACAGTGACTTTTATACTGTTGTTGGTGCAGCAGGTGAACTCTTTGCAGTCCGCACCAAACTATATACCCAAATGCCACCTGATAGCATCAACGACGATTTAACACAATCAGTAATGCTCAATTTACAGGGATATAAAATTGCTTACGAGCCTCGTGCCTATGCTGCGGAGACTGCCTCTGCCAATGTGCATGAAGAACTGAAACGCAAAATAAGAATGTGTGCTGGAGCATGGCAAGTAATGGCAAGATATAGCGGTTTGTTCAACTTTTTAAAACACCCAAAACTCACTTTCCAGTTTATCTCCCACCGCGTTTTGCGTTGGACACTTTGTCCGCTGGCTTTAATAACTTTATTCCTATCAAACATTATATTATTCGACAAGAATATATATTATCAAGTATTCATGTATTTGCAAATTGCATTTTATATCATTGCAATATTGGGTTATTATATAAACAAAGTAAAAATACTATATATCCCCTTCTATTTCGTTTTCATGCACTGGGCTGCTGTTTTGGGATTTTTCAGATTTATGAAAGGGAAGCAGAGTGTGAATTGGGAGAGAGTTAAGAGAGGGTAAAACAAAGACAAAAGTATAAAGACAATAGATGAAAAGGACGGAAGCCCAAAGTTTGTATGTTAAATAATCAATCAAACTTCGGGCTTCGGACTAAGAGTTTCCTGCTTCAAACCTTAACAAAAAATATCAATTATTCACTGCAACCATCTTCTTCCGGTAAGCAAGAACACATCTAAACTCTCCCCAACTTATACTAGGTCCTAATATTTCTTTATAAGGTGCAAGTGTATCATAGGTATTTTCTTTTAGTACTTCTAATATATTTTTTATTTTCTCTTCTGAGACAATATTTCCAATCTCGATATCTCCATCTTGCACGCCAATAGCCAAATGTCCTTCAATAGTAGTAACCGCCATATTCCTTTCGGCTGCTACTTCTGCAATGGTTTTACCACTAACAAATAACAACACACTTTCCTTTGCTGATGAGCCTTTTTCACCCTTGGGTTTCTCTTCGGGAAGTTTTGTTTTATGATATACAAATTCAGGAAATTTGAATTGTATATCACCATATTGTATATTACTTAATTTCTTTGCCAATAATAACAACTGTGCTTCTATATGCACCACTTCGCTCTTATATTTTTTTATACGGGTAGCGTTCTTCAATATCTCCAAATATAATTGTGTGGGTTGCAACATCCGGTTTTTTATAATCTCCGAAAAATAATCAACTGCCTTTTCCACCCGTTGTTTCAAGACTGAAGAGTCGTGTGTGTCTTCGGCTTCGTTAATCAATAATTCTAACTGTGCTTTAAACTTTTCGGCAATAGGTTGCTGCTCATCGATGGTTTTTACAATTGTATTGATCCATTCTTTTTCTGCTGCTTCATTTGGAATTTTCTTACCGATATTATGTTCTCTAAAACTACGAAGCTCTTGTTCTATTCTTTTGAAATCAAAAGTTTGTAATAGTTTATTCTTCAAAAAAATCTTTTGCTCTGCCTTGAAAACATTTAATAATATATCTTCATCAAATGCATTTTGTGTATAACGAATTACCCGCTCATCGGTGGTAACACTTTGGGGCGTGATGGTCGATTTTAATATCATACCCTCTAAGGTGGTACAACGGCTCAACGCAACATATACCTGACCTGGAGCAAATGACCTGCCCGCATCAATCACCGCCTTTTCAAACGTTAATCCCTGACTTTTGTGTATGGTAATAGCCCATGCCAATCGGATGGGATATTGTGTAAAGCTTCCTATTTCTTCTTCTTCAATTCTATTGGTTTCAGTATTTAATTTATATCTATTATTTTTCCATGTTTCTTTTTCCAATAACATTTCGTCTCTGCTATCATCAAACTGTACATATATTTCTTCTCCCTTTATTCTGCTAACAGTAGCAAGCTTTCCATTAAAATATCTACGTTCCTCTCCTGTATCGTTTTTAATAAACATAATGCGTGCCCCCACTTTCAATTCCAGATTAATTTCTGTAGGATATGCATACTGATTAAAATCGTCTTTAATGGATGCTTTAAATATATGTTTTTCAGCTTCCAGTCTTTGTAAATGTTGTATATTGGTTTCGTCGGCTATTTTATTATGGGTGGTCAAAACTATATAATCATCCATATCGTCATTCCATGCACCACGACGTTGGTTTAACAGTTCATAGCCATCTTCATCTAAATTATTATTCCTGATTTTATTCAATAACGATATAAAATTTTCTT